>JANMLE010001787.1:0-3709 GCA_031372385.1 Planctomycetota bacterium
ACACCGCGTCGAGTCGCTCGGCGCGGGTGAACTCGGGCGGCAATCTTGAAATGTCGTTCGCCGTTCCGATGAAGAACACGTTGCTGGTGTGATCGGCAAGCCAAGAGAGGAGCGTGCCGAACAGCCGTGTCGAGACTCCCGAATCGCCATTGCCACCCACGCCCGACAGCCCCTTCTCCAGTTCATCGGCGAACAGAATGCAGGGACTCATCGCATCGGCAATTTTCAGGGCCTGCCGGACATTTCGTTCGGTGTCGCCGACCAACCCGCCCATCAGATTGCCAATGTCGAGCGTGAGGACGGGGCGACCAGTCTCGTTCCCGAGTGCCCGGCAAAACGCCGACTTGCCGCAACCGGGCGGTGACAACAGCAAAGATCCACGCGGCTTCACCGACCGGCCGGATTGCAGTGCCCTCCGACAGAAGTCCTTGAGCGATGCCAGCCCACCCAGCGACGCGAAGTTCTCCTGTCCGCGATGCAGTGTGAGCAGGTTCACCTTCCGCAGCGTCTGCGCCTTGAGATCCCAGATGACATCGGGCCGCAGGGCATCGTGTCGCGCCAGGCTCAGCGCGAACGCCCCCTCGGCCTCAGCACGAGTCAACCCGGCCGCCGCCTCCAGCAGACTCTGCCACGCCCGATCCGTGGGCAATCCGTCCGGATGATCGGCGAGAACATCCCGTGCGATCTCGCCGAGCTGGTCCTGTGTCGGCAGTTCGTGATCGACGATCACGAAGGCCCGTTCGAGTTCCACAGGGATCGCCACGACGGGCGAGAGCACGACGATAAATGTCCGGCTCTGCTTCCCCGCCACGAGTTGCTCGAACAGTGTCTGGACATTCTCGGCACTGTTCAGGAAGCGGTGAAAGTTCGGCAGGACGAGCAACGTCGTCTGTTCTGCCGGGGCCGCGTTGCGACTCGCGGAAGCTGGCGGCACCAGTGTGGGCAATACCTTCAAGACAGCAAGCGGATCATTCACATCGGGAACTGTGGCCTTGGAGTCGGCCGGGAATCTCAAGCCCCGCGCGACATCCCACACGGCCAGCGTCCACTGCTCGCGGCGGGCGTGTTCCACGAGTTCTCGTTCGGCCTCATCGGGCTCGACGGTCTGGACCCAGAGTCCGCTGAAGGCGGCGTTGATGTAGTCGCTCAATTGGCTGACAAGGCTCATGGAATGTTGTTCCTTTTGCGATTGGCGTAAAGAGGATGCTCTTCGCAGCGTGTCCCCAGAAACGTCATGGCCCCGCATCGCGACGATCGACACGGGGCCAAACGATTCTCAGATGCAACCAACGCGAACGAACTACTGACGGGCGGCCTGCGAAGCGGTGGCAGTCGCGTGGAACTCGCTCGTCAGTTGTTCGCGGCCTCGCAGCCCAAGGGCCGCTTCCAGGCTGCGAGTGGCATCGCGGCAGGCTTCACCCGTGAAGCCCTTGGTTTGAATGGTGGTCTCTCCCTTCGGTGAGACGGTGACTTCGATGGTCTTCGACATCAGGTTTCCTCCAGAATGCGAATCTGCCGCTCCAGCCGGGCAGCTTTTTGTTGGAACTTTTCAACCGAGTGAAACGCCCTCTTCAACCTCGTCATCCAGCGTGAGAGTGCCTCCTGCTCGCGTTCCAACTTGGTTCGCAGGGCAGGCAATCGACGCGACACGCTGTTGGTGGATGACGCTGGTGGACGAATGACACGGCGACGAACGGTGGTCATGGGCTCTCTCCCCCCAAGAAGTTGAGTCGAATGCGATCAAGCCCTCAACCGGCAACAGCGATCTGCACGCGAATCGAACCGTCCGTCAGCAGTTGCTCGCTAACGGAGTGTCCCTGACGCCTCGCTTCGATTTTTGCTTTCTCTACGGTGTAGGCTTGCAGGAACTGATCGAAGTGAGACTGCTGGCCCCAACGCCCGTTGTAGTTGTCGAACTTCACCTCTCCCGTGGCCGTGTCACACACGATCGGATAGGTCCACTCGGGCAACTGGACTGCCAGCCCCGTGGCCTCGCCGCTGAACAGTTTGACCGTTCGCTGTTGCGGTTCTGCCAGATTCAATCGGCGACAGGCGGCCTGCACAGCCGCTGCGTCCTTCACCTGTGTCTTGATCTCAACGATGTGGCTCATCGGTCTCCTCTCTTGAACGCGTGTGTGGTGGGTTACTCGGCGGCCGACGTGAGATGGCCCGCCGGTTTGTCATTTGACGATGGAGCCGGGAGTGCCGGAACAAACAGCGTCGGTTTCGCTGACATCAGGTCCGACATCAGCATCGCGGCGATCGCGTTTCCGTCCTCGGGCTCGTTGGATTTGCGCAGCAGCAACGCACAGACGATCAGCGGCAAAAGACACAGAGCCAGTGTTCCAACCTGCTGGATGCTTTCCACAACAAGTGGCTCACGCTGCCGCTGTCGGACGATCTCCCGCCGCTCGGCATCGAGCCGGTCACGCTGCTCATTGAGTTGCGTGCGTTCGGTCTGCCACTGCTTTTGGAGTTCGGCCATTTGCCGGCTCTGAAGTGACTGTTGTTCGGCATGGCGGTTCGCCAGTTCCAGCACCTTCCGTTCATGCTCGCTCGTCACCGGCGGCGACTTCAGACACCCCAACACCAGCGTCAGCAGCAGCACTCCGCAAATCATCTTTCCTTTCATGCGTCCCCCTTTCTTGCAGCACACGCTCCAACACGCGCTGCCATCCCCGCCGCAACTTCCGCTCGCGCAGAATCACGGCACAGGACAACAACACCAGAAATGCCAACAAGCCAACGATCACAGGCATGTACGCTCCTTTCGTTCGAGTGGGTTTGTGCCGAGAGCTATGACCGCCCTTCAGTTTATATGACGCATTTTTGGGCTGAATTCAGCAGTCGGCGGCATGGCACAGTCAGTCGCATCGCTGGCGTCAGCGGTTGTGTGCCAGCAGCCTTCCGCTGAGAGTTGGCGGCTCTGCGTGCTCTAACAATTTCTGCTGCGCCCTGTCTTCCGGATGGCGATGTAAAGTGGATTCCCCGACTTTTTGACGCATGCAACAGCCGGTGTTCATTCCGTTTTGGCAGATTGCTCAACCCGTTCCACGACTTGTTTCGAGCGCGAGCCAGTGAATCGTTCAATGTGCGACTGTAGGGACAACGGACCATTCACCAGCCGCATCAAGTGGTTTGTTTTCTTTTGGCACACTCGGCAGACTGCCGGGCGATCTGGGTGCTCGATGAATCGACCGTATCTTGGCGTGAGCGTGGCACATGGGCCGATTGGAAGAATTGACCAAAGCCTCGGTCGTGAAGGGCATTCTGCCGGACTCGGCGGTGACGATCGTGGACACCAAGTGGCATGGCTTGGATGTTGTGGAAGTCGTCTACAAGACCGCGACCGGAAGTCTCGGGAGCGAATTGCTGTTCCGTGATCGAGAACCGACCCTGACTGTCGTGACGGCAGGGCGAGCTTGGAGCTTCACTGGCGATGGCAATCTCTTGCGGCTGGTCTCTGAGGCTCACCGTATTCGGCTGGCATACCTCTTCGATCCGGTCTTGGCTGTGCATACGTCGCTGGTCGAGCCGCTGCCGCACCAGATCACGGCGGTCTACGAAGAGATGCTCATGAGACAGCCGCTGCGATTTCTGCTGGCCGACGATCCGGGTGCCGGCAAGACGATCATGGCCGGGCTCCTGATCAAGGAGCTTTTAATTCGAGGCGACCTCGAACGTTGCCTGATTGTCGCGCCTGGAAGCC
>JANMLE010001801.1:0-2244 GCA_031372385.1 Planctomycetota bacterium
TCCGAGCGAACACGCAATCCCTTCCAGATCCAGCGCCACCAGCAGGGCTTCGCCATCCACCCCCGGAAACGAAATGTTCAGCGTGTTCGGCAGCCGAGGCGCGTCGACCCCATTCACGACAGCCGGTGCGCAGCGGTCGCACAAGATCGTCTGAAAGTGATCGCGCAGTTGTTCGAGGCGGCCCGCGTGCGAAGCCTGGCGCTCGTGCCACAATCGCAAAGCCAGCGCCATCCCCGCGATCAGCGCCACCGGTTCCGTCCCCGGTCGTCGTTCCGTCTCTTGATGGCCACCGACCAGCAATGGCGTCAGCGTCGCCCCTTCGCGCACCAGCAGCCCACCAACTCCACGCGGTCCGTGAAACTTGTGGGCGCCAAAACTCAGCGTCGTGGCTCCCAAGCTGTGAAAGTCGACCGGGATCTTCCCCACGGCCTGCACGCCATCCAGATGCAGCGGGATGCCGCGCGCCCGGCAGACTTCCGCGAGCGGCCTGACGTATTGAATGACGCCGGTCTCGTTGTGCGCGAGAATGACCGCGACCAACCGTGTGTCGTCGGCCAACTCGTCGAGTACGATCCGCCCCGACGAATCGGCAGCCAATTCGTGCAACCACCACCCGTAACTGATCAGCGATCGGCAAAACTGCAACGTCGAAGGGTGCTCACCCGGCGACAGCACGATGCTCCCCGGCGACCCCTGTGCCAAGCCCCGCAGCGCGAGGTTGTTCGCCTCAGTCCCGCCACTCGTGAAAACCAACTCCGACGGCGAGGCCCCCAGCCAGCTGGCGATGTTCTCGCGGCACGCTTCCAACACCTGCCGCGCCTTGCGACCCTCGCGATGCCGGCTGCCGGGATTGCCATAGCACACCCGCATCACCCGCGCCACTTCGTCCACCACCTCCGGCAGCGGCGGCGTGGTCGCGTTGTGATCGAGATAAATGGTGGTGGGCATGGTGAACTGTTATACCTCCCGCAGCCATCGATGAAACGTTTAGCCCCAACGCCACCGGCGTGGGCGCGAATGTGGACTCGGCGCTGACAGGCGCGCACACCGATGGCGTAGCGGGTAAACGGAATGTCTCATCGCCGCCACCGTGGAACCGCCAATGGAACTCAACGCAATCTCCATCGTGATCGGCCTGGTCATCGTGTATCACGCGCTGCCGGCGCTGCTGATCTACTCGACGCAGCGATTCCCCGAGGACATCTGCGTCGCGCCGTTTCAGCCCGAAGTGACCGCCTTGCCGCCGCACGTCGCCGACTACTTCGCGAACGTCGAAGCCGCTCTGACACGGCTCGGGTTTGAACGTCTGGGAGGTCTCGCGCTGCCCGATCCCCTGCGGTACGTGAAAGCCATCGTTGTGCTGTACGTGCATCCGACGAACCGCGACTCCGCGATGGTCTCGTCGATCTACGGAGTCCACCCGAACGCGCCCCAACCGCTGCAACTGCGGTACGTCGAATTCTTCACGCGCTACGACGACGAGACGGTGCGCCTCGTGCAGACCAACAACGCCGACAACGCGGGCTCGTTCCCGGCGCAGCCGACGGACCTGACATTCCGCTTCCCGCACGTCACCGACATCGAGCACCTGTACGAACTGCATCAGAAACTCGTCGCCCGTCACGGCCCCGCGTCGCGCAAGGTCGTGCGCGTCTTCGACGAATTCCACGGCGATCTGGTCCGCTACCTCAACGCGATCCTCATCGAAACCTACCGCACCCAGGAACAAACCGGTTACCTGACCTACAACCCGGAAAAACGCCACTGGCGACCCACACTCCGCGGTGCCAGCTTGATGACCTGGCGCGAACTCCCCCCGTGGAAGCAACTCCGCGCCCTGCGCCTCCGCCACTCGGGCCGGATGCTCGACCGAGAACTGAGTGATTGAAGCCAAGCAGCGACGGCACGGCGGTGAACTGCCCGCTTTCATGGGCTCCTCGTATCGAGTACGCTGCACGTCATGTCCTCGTACTTCTGCGATGTCGATCCCCGCGAGCTTCGTGTACTGTCGTCTCGCCGAAACGCAGACCCGCTCAAACTCGCCCGCCAGATCGCCCGCTTCGGGGCGTCAGTTGTCGGCATGCCGCCGATCGTGGCGTACGAGGGAACGGACGGAGTCTTGGTGATCTACAATGGTGTCACCCGGGCGACTCGGATCGCCAAGCTCGCGCCGGGTGTCCTTGTTCGAGTCGAAGTGATTGGCCGGCTCCGGCGAGCCTATGGTCCGGAGCCAAAAATCGGAGA
>JANMLE010001858.1:0-1942 GCA_031372385.1 Planctomycetota bacterium
GCCCGCGCCGCGATCCTGTTCCAGCAGCCGCATCACGAGCAGGCGATTCATTGGCACTACGGCCAGAAGGCGGAAGTCCCCGACGAATCCGGAAAGACCGGCATCACCAAGGCCGTCTCCGCGCCCGCGACGACGCCACACGTCGCCTCGCTAACCGTCAGCCGCTCGACCGGCGAGTTCCAATTCACCGGCGGCGGCGTGCAGGCGGGCGGCGCGGTCTCCGGAGTCGCGGGTCTCTCCGGTGACGCGAAGCCCGCGAAGAATCTGCGCGGCAAGAACATCGCCGTCGCGGCGGCGTCGGCCACGGCGCGCATCAAGTTCGCGACGCCCGAAGCGGACGGCGATTACGCCGTGTTCCTCGAACAGTCCTGGCTGAGCCACCGCGCGATCTCCGACAAGACCGCCGAGGGTTTCACGGTGACGTTCGACAAGCCCGCACCGGAAAACGCCACCGTCGATTGGATGCTCGTTCGGTGAAGCGAGTCGATCGTGGATGGCGGGCAGCGGGTGTCACACCTTCAGGATCTCGTTCACGATCCGTGCGGAGCGGCCGTCGGTGATTTGCTGTTCGCGACCGTTGAATTGGTAGAGCAGCTTCGAGTGGTCCAGGCCCAGCAGGCGGAAGACGGTGGCTTGGTAATCGTTCGGTGTGACGACGTTGACCGCCGCACGATGGCCGACTTCATCGGTTTCGCCGTACGTCATCCCGCCGCGAATGCCGCCCCCCGCCATCCAGATTGCAAAGCCCTGGCCGTTGTGATCCCGGCCGCAACTGTCGTCCAGCGTTCCTTCACTCACCGGCAGTCGGCCGATCTCGCCGCCCCAATGAACCAGCGTGGTGTCGAGCAGGCCGCGCTGCTTGAGATCCTTCACCAGGGCCGCCGCGGGCTGGTCGGTCCGCTGGCAGATGTCGGGCAGAACCTTGCGCAGGTTGGTGTGGTTGTCCCACGGTTGGCCACCCAGAAACAACTGGACGAAACGGACTCCCCGTTCGACCAATCGCCGCGCGATCAGGCAGCGGGCTCCGTATTCCTTCGTGGCGGGTTGATCCAAGCCGTACAGCGTTTGAATGTGCTCCGGCTCCTGGCTCAGATCGAGTGCCTCGGTGGCGGCGGTCTGCATCGCGGCCGCCAGTTCGTAGCTGGCGATGCGGGCTTCGAGGTCCGCCTCACCGGGGTGCTTTTCGAGGTGCTTCTGATTGAGCTTCGCCAGCAGTTGCAGATTGCGCTGTTGCAGCGGACCGCGCAGATGAGGCGGCGGATCGAGATTGAAGATGCGCGGTTCCTGCGCGCGCAGGACGGTCCCCTGAAACATCGGCGGCATGAAGCCGCTCGCCCAGTTGTGTGTCCCGTCGACGGGATGACCTCCGGGATCGGCCAAGACCAAGTAGGCGGGCAGGTTCTGGCTTTCGCATCCCAGACCGTACGTGATCCAACTCCCCATCGTCGGACGACCGGTCACAGCGGGGATGCCACCGTGGAAATAGCGGATCGAAACCTCGTGCCCGTTGTGTCCGGTGTGCATCGACCGTAGCACGCAGATGTCGTCCACGATCCCCGCCGTGTGCGGCAACAGTTCCGAGACTTCGGTCCCGCATTCACCATGCTTGGTGAACTTGAAGGGGCTGCCGAGCAGCTTCTTGTTGGCGCGGTTGACGAAGCTGTAGACCACCTCGCCGCCGTACTCCTGACCGTGGTGCTTGGACAGTTCCGGCTTGGGGTCCAGCAAGTCCATGTGCGCCGGTCCGCCGTGCATGAAGAGCGAGATCATCGCCGTGGCCTGCGGCACCAGTTGCGGCGGTCGGGGCTTCAGATCGTTCGGCTGCCGGTCAATCGGTTTCGTCGGCGGAGCCGCCAGCAGCCCGTCCTGATTCAACAGGCTGGCGAGTGCGAACGAGCCGATCCCGAAAGCATTCGACGCCAGAAACTCGCGCCGGGTTGAG
>JANMLE010001912.1:0-7836 GCA_031372385.1 Planctomycetota bacterium
CGCTGGCCGTGGCTCGTCCTGCTGTTCGCACTGATGACCACGGAGTGGGTGATCCGCAAAGTCAACGGCCTGCCGTAGCGGCAAGTGGGTAGTGGATGGTGGGCAGTGGGTAGCAAAGGCCGTCGGTAGCAAAGACAGACGAATGCATTTTTTGTCCCCTCTCCCCCGTCTTCGGGTGAGAGGGATAGGGTGAGGGGGCCGGGTGTCAGGACGACGCTCTGCCAAGAGTCTTCGCGCCGCACGAAGATTCGAAACGTTTCCAGTTTGTTGAAATGCGCAGTGGTTATCGCATTGTTCCCGACTCCAGCATTCTGACTCCTCCAATGACCAACGACACCGACCTTTCCAACTCATCCGACGCTTTCCAGTTCGCACCGTGCAGCCGCATGGACGCGATGGAGTTGGCGATGCGCACGGCGGTGGTCGCCCATCTGATCGTCTGTGTGTTGTCGCTGGCGCTGTTGGCCACGCTGCACCGTGGACTGGGAATCTTCGTTGGCTTTGGCGTGGCCGCGGCGCTGGCCAGCGCGATTCCCTTCATCATCCTGCCGATCGCCGCGGCCATCGGTTTCTTCACGCACCTGGTGTTGAACGGTACACGTGTCTCAATCCCCGTTCTGGTCCGCGTCCTCGTGATCCTGTTCGAAGCGACACTGTTCGGTTGGATCGTCGTGCTGATCGTGATGTCGCAAACGTGACATATACCACTCGCGGCCGACGATGAGTCGTTTAACCGCGTGGGCATCGCCCCGCACGTCTTGAGCGTGGATTGCCGATCACGCACGGGGCGATGCCCACGCGGTTAAACGAAAACGTCTCACTCCGGGCCACGTGAGTTATAGTTCACTGGGCCGTGTGACATCACACGACTTTGCAAATGACGCCGACGCGCCGGGTTGCTATCGTGTCGTCCGGTCTGCTGCCTGGCGGTTCTGAATGTCGAATCGCAGGGTTCCGCGGCCGAGACTGAGGAGTGATGATGCGCCAGATTTGTTACGCCTGTGCGAGTGTGTTGTTCGTTGCCGTTGCCTCTTGCAGTCGGACCGAGGTTCCGAAATCTCAACCGGTGCCCGCTCAGACCGCTTCCCAAACGCCAACGCATGCACCGTCGCCACACCAGCCGGTCGATGCTCACGGCAAGCCCGATCAACACGCCGCGCATGATCAACACGCGGCAAGCGTTCAACCGACGGGCGCTGGCCACGCTCACCCGGCACCGAAGCACGCCGAGACTCCGGCCGCACAGCATCCGCCGGCATCGTCTCATGCCGCGGCACGCCCGCATCAGGCCGCCAATCATCCACCGAAGGGCCACGCGCAACCCGCACACAACAAACCCGCCACGCACAATGTCACACCAGCGCCGGCCAATCCACCGGCGGCGACCGAAGAAGGCTCGTCGCTGGCCATCTTCGAGAAGCGCATCCTGCCGATCTTTCAGTCGGCGAAACCATCGAGTTGCGCGGAATGCCATTTGAGCGGCGTGGATCTCAAGGAATACATTCGTCCGACGCAGCAGGAGACGTTTGTGTCGCTGGTCAGTGCCGGAATGATCGACGTCCAGAAGCCGGATGATTCCAAACTGCTGCGGTTCATCAATCGCCGCCCGGAGAAGCAGAGTCTCGTGACCGACAACATTCGGCAGGAGGAATTCGAGGCGTTTCGATCGTGGATTCGCGCGGCAGCCGCCGACGCCAAGATGCTCGCCGCAAAAGACAAGGCCGGGCCGATCGGGCCGCAGTTGTCCGAAGCGGTGATTCGTCACGCGCGAACGGACCGCGTGCTGGCGTCGTTCATCGACAACATCTGGAATGAAACGGGCCGGTGCGCGGCGTGCCACTCGCCCGACCGCAACCAGAAGCAGGTCAAAGAACACGGTGAGCAGGTTTCATGGATCAAGCTCGGCGATCCGCAGGCCACGTTGAATCACATGATCGACGCCGGGCTGATCGACCCGGACAAACCCGAGGCGAGCCTGTTGCTGACAAAGCCGACGCTGCAAGTGAAACATGGAGGCGGCCAGAAGATGGTCGTGGGCGACCGGACCTACAAACAGTTCCGCCGCTTCATCGATGATTACGCCACCATCACTCACGGGAAGTACAAGAACGCCGATCAACTGCCGAAGTCGAACAACGAAGTCTCGGCCTCCACCGACATCTGGATGAAGGTCGAGAACGTGCCGGCCCAGTACGACAAGCTGCTGATGCAAGTCGACGTCTATCGTCGCACCGATGCTGGCTGGTCGGAGTACCGCGTGGCGACATCCGATCGCCCCATCTTCGGTGCGCAGAAACTGTGGCAGCACTCGCTGAGCCTGACTGCGCCGCGGGGGTCGGCGTGGGCAGAAGAGATCCGCTCCGAAAAGCTACCACCAGGCCAGTACTTGGTGAAGCTGTATGTCGACCGGTCGGGAAAACTGCAGAAGGACTTCGCCGCCGAGCTGGGCGAGCAGGATTTCGTCGGCCAGGTCGAAGTGCAGAGCCGCTGGCCCGCCGGCTACGGACAAATGACGGCGGTGAAATTTCCCGCGAAGTCGTGACATCCATGAATGTCCTGGGTGTGCCTGCTCGATTTCCGAGAGTTGCCCGTTGCGTCGCAACGCGAGCAGCCTCACCACGCCCCGGCTCGCGCGCCACGGGTGCGCCTTCCAATTCGCGCTCCTTTTGATTCGCGCGGACCCAATCGATTTCCGCGCGAATCAAACGGAGCGCGAATGAAGAGGGTTGTCGCACTGGAGGCGAACGTCGGAAATCACTTTCGCCCGACTGATGCCTCCATGACTGCGACCATCTCCCTTGCCCGCGTTTAGTGGCGGCGGACCTCAAGCCAGACCGAGTGAACAACCATCGCTGCGCAACGCGCAACTCAGGGACGTTGTTGTGGCATCGCCCCCTGACCTCGATTGCGAATCGGACGTTCAGTCGGCATTCTGCTCGGCATGACAACTTCAGTGACAGTCACGACCGGCGCGAGGCTGCATTTCGGGCCGCTGGCGGCGTCCGGATCGACGGGCGGAAAATTCGGCGGCGTGGGGATGATGGTCTCCGCGCCCGGTTACGTGGTGTCTGCGCGGGTCGCCACCGAAGACGTTTGCCTCGGGGATGAGACCGCCTGCTTGCGCGGGGCGGAGTTTGTTTGTCGTGTCCGTGAGGCGACAGGTGATCCACTCGCGCTGCCGCCGGTCCGAATCGAGTTCTTGGAGACGATTCCATCGCATGCGGGTCTTGGTTCGGGAACGCAGTTGGGACTGGCGATCGCCCGTGTGCTCAGTGAACTGGCGGGTGAGCGGGATGTTCCCAGCGAGACGTTGGCTCGACGTGCGGGACGGGGACTTCGTTCCGCGATCGGGTTGCATGGTTTTGCCAGCGGCGGCCTCCTGGTGGATGGCGGCCGGTCGGGATCGGGGCAACTGGGGACGCTTGTTTCGCGGATCGAGTTTCCCGCTCATTGGCGGCTGATCCTGGTCGCGCCGCGGCAGTCGCAGGGGCTGTCGGGGGCCGCGGAACAGAGTGCCTTTGCGTCCCAGCCGCCGATGCCCCCGTCGCTGACCGCCGAACTCTGCCGCATCGCACTGATGGAGTGGATGCCGGGTCTGATCGACGCTGATTTCGCCCGCGTATCGGGCGCGATGTACGAATTCGGGTTGAGGGTCGGCAGGTTCTTCGAGCCTGTTCAGGGGGGAGTGTTTGCTCATCCACTCATGGGTCGGCTGGCCGACGAGGTGCGGCGGCGCGGATTGAACGGCGTGGCTCAAACGTCATGGGGACCGACGACCTGCGTGCTGTGCAGGGATGAACCATCGGCACGGGAACTGATGACCGACCTGGCGGGTGATGCGCGCTGGAGCGGGTGCGTCTTCCAACTGACCGAGCCGCTCAATCGCGGTGCCCGGGTCGCGCGGGAGTAAGGCAGCCGGCAGGCATTGAACTACCCGTAGGACGGATTTCCAATCCGTCCGGTGTTGACGGACGGATTGGAAATCCGTCCTACGTCATCGGTCGTTGATTTTCCGCGGACTCCCGAAGAAGCGGCGCGGCCTGGTCGACCCGACGGAAGCTGCGTCGTTGCGCTCCCGCCACACAACGCGAAAGAGCCCGGCCGATTCCTCGGCCGGGCTCTGTGGTGTAGCACTCATTTCGCGGACATCGCCGGTTCAGGCAACGGTAGCGGTCGGTTCAACTTCCCACGTGAACAGCCGCTCGGCCAGATCGGCAATCGTGACGAATCCCTTGCGGCCGTCGACAGGCTCCAGTTCGAAGCCGACGCTGCGCAGTTGTACGGCGAGTGGCGAATCGTTGGCGATGAAACCATCGTCCGGAATCGCCCGCCACCATTGCAGGTGCGGCCAGTCGCGTTGCACCGTTGTCAGGCAGGTCAACATGGTTCGGCCACCGGCACCCGGTTTGAAGCCGGCGCGGGTCGCCACTTCGGTGAAGGTCGCCACCTTGTCGATGCGCTTCAACTCCCACAGCACCTCCGCCACGTTCTCGGCACGAACAGACGCCACAATCAACTCCTTCCAGTTTGCCGCACGGAGCGATGACCCGGTTTTTGGCAATCTTCAAATGATTGCCGGTCGTCATGCGCCGGTTGGCAGGTGATAAAACAACAGGCGGCATTGGTCGGTCTTCGTGACCTTGGCAATGCCGCGTTACGGGTCCATTAGGTTGGTGTCCAAGGTACTCGAATCAATCTGCCGGAACAACCCTCGACATCGACCCGGCGCATGTCGCGGGCGCATTCAAACTCCTTACTGCCGAGCGACACGCATCACCATTTTGTGGCGGCGGCGCGTTCGAGCGTGAAGACTGTCGTGCCATTGCGGAACACGGTCACCGTCCCCGTCGACTGACTGACGGTGATCGCCATGCACAGCGTGTGCGCGGTGATCGCGGCCGCCGTCTGATGACGGGCACCCAGTCCCGAAGGCAGACCCGGCGGCGCAGACTTGGGCATCAGGTACGTGCCGGCACTCAGCACCGTTCCGTCCCCCTGGATGACAAACGCACCATCAATGAGCGCGAACTCTTTGATCGTCTCGGCCAGGCTCGGGTCGAGGATGTTGCGGAGGTTTTTTGAGTAACCATGAAACGGGTTCAGCACCAGTTGCTGGGCGTGTCGCAGCACGTTTCTGGCGTCACCCACGACGAACATCGTGCCGACGGGATGCGCCTCGCGACCCTCCGCCGCGATCTCGACGGCCAGCGACACGATCCGCAACATCACGGCCGGGCGGACCACATCGACACCGCGCCGGTTCTTTTCGGACAACATCGCGCGAAAATGGGCTTCGGGCTTGGTGATCGAGATGCTGTCCAGACGGCGGCCGTCCGCGCCGGTCACGCACACGACGCTGTGCTTCTCGTTCAGCAGCCCCTGCGACGCGGCCAGCAGCAACCCGAGGTTCGATCGGTCCATGCGCGACAGCGTGGCGTGCAACCCGTCGAACACGTGAGTGTCCTCGCGCTCGATCTCAAAGTCCTCGCTGTGTTCGGTTGTGACGAGCAGCAGGCGGCCCTTCCAGTTCGTCAGCAGTTCCCAGGGGACACCCTCCAGCCGGTCCACGGCCAGCAGCAGCGCCTGCGCGCCGACAGACTCCACCAGTTGCATCGCCTGCTTGACCAGCATCTGTGTCAGACGGGGGATGCTGGGAGCCCGCAGCCGCCGTTGTTCCGGTTGCAGCCCGGCCTTGGCCAGCAACAGCAGATCGATCGACCGGGCGTCCTTGGCCTCGATCAGTTGCTCGCGGAATTCGGACTGCTTCAGCAATTCGGCCAGCGCCGCCAGCACTTCGACATGAGTCTGCTGCAGCTTCCGGCCGATGACCAGTAGGACGATCAGTTGAACCTTCTGTCCCGCGGGGACGCCATAGTCGACACCCTGCCGACTGCGACCCATGACGACGCGAAAGTCACCTTCCCAGTCGATGAACGCGTGTGGCAGCGCGAAGTCGCTGGAGACCAGTGTCTGGGCGGCCGCTTCACGCTCTTCAATGGCGCTCAGCACGACATCCGAGGCGACCCCCTCGTCTTCCCAATTGGCGGCCTGCACCAATGACCGGATCGCAGCCGGGCGCGACTTCGCCTGCAGCTCGACAATGCGAATCGCACTCACCAGTTCGCCCAGGTCCAATTGGCGGCCTCCGCACAGATCGAAGGAGAAAGATTTGAAACGGGACACCATTTCGGCGCGCCGGGTTCTTATATTCCACGGCACTGTGAAATCGCAACCTAGGATTCATGAATCGCCCGTCATCTGCGATGCGACCGAGTCCCGCGGGATCAGGGCCGACGGGGCGTGAGTCTCGGGGCCTTCGCTTGACTCTCCCGGCCGGGCATTTCATTCTCGATCGGACACGGCCGAATTTGTTGCTTCTCGTGCGCCGGTTTTCAAGACGTGCCCCAATGCTTTGAAACAATGATGAATTGGGGTTGTCGTCGTAGCCACGTTCGCCAGAACGTGGGGAGAGCCGGCAACTTCCCCACGATCTGGCGAACGTGGCTACCCCAAAAGCAAGCGGTGACAATGCACTGGAGCCACTTCGAAAACAGGCCGTTTCGATCCGTGGTCGAGTGTTCGGTCTTTCACAGGGCGGGTGCATCGTCAACATGATTGTCATCGGAATCGAAACGAGCGGCCTGAGTGGCAGTGTCGCACTGAATCGGAACGGACAGTGTCTGGAATCACGTTCGCTGGATCAGGTCGGACGCCGGCACGCCCAAACGTTGGTGCTGGAACTGCAGCGGTTGCTGGCGGGGCAGCATCTGACGCCGCGCGATGTGAAAGCCGTCGCCGTCAGCCGCGGTCCCGGCAGCTTCACCGGATTGAGGGTGGGACTGGTCTGTGCCAAGACGTTCGCCTATGCCACGGGATGCCAGTTCGTCGCGGTCGATACCTTCGCGGCGGTCGCGATGAATTGTCCATCGGATGCGGGTGACGTCTGGGTTGTCGAAGATGCACAACGGGGCGATCTGTTTGCCGGGCGATACCACGTTCGCGAAGACGGCGGTTGGGAGCAGGCGAGTCCCATTGAAGTGGTCTGCGCCGAGACGTGGCTCCCGATGCGAACCGCCGATGAGACGATCACCGGACGCGGCCTGTTGCGCTGCGACCTGTCACTCACGCAGGCACGGTGTTTGACCGGCGACGATGTCATCCGACCAACTGCGTCCGCGGTGGCAAGCCGGGGTGAACGCATGCTAATGGACAGACAGTCCGCGGCCGATGTGGACTTCGACTTTTGGAAGGCCGTGCCGTTCTACATCCGTCAAAGCGCGGCTGAGGAGCTGCGCGAGAAACAAGACGCCGCCAGCGTACGATAGGGCGAGGTTCGTCGTGGATCGGCTGTCGGCCGCCGTCCGGGACTCGCGATACCTCACGCGGCCAGGAGTGAGACGCTTTCGTTTAGCCGCTACGCCCACGGCGTGCGCGCAGGTGGAAGCGAACCGTTGTTCTCGCGCACGCCGTTGGCGTAGCGGTTAAACGTCTCAGGTCAGGCCGCGCGAGGTATTCTCAACGGGCCGTTAGCCGCGCCTCATCTCCAACCCCGTCAGCGTTCCAGTGCTTGAGCCGAAGCGGTCCGTTTCGATGCCGAGCCGCTGCAGCATGCTGACGTACAAATTGCACAGGGGCGGCGGATTGCCCGGATCGAAGGCGAGATGCTGCCCGTGCTGGAAGCCCCCTCCGGCCAGAAGGACGGGCAGGTTCTTGACGGAATGGCTGCTGCCGTCGCCGAGGTTGCTCCCCAAGAACACGGTCGTCCGGTCGAGCAAACTGGCATCGTCCTCTTTCGTCTGGTTCAGCTTGGCCAGCAGGTCGCGGACGGTCTTCATG
>JANMLE010000003.1:0-2535 GCA_031372385.1 Planctomycetota bacterium
AAGCCGTTCTGACCGTCGAACGCTTCCGCCCACCAGCCATCCAGGATCGAGCAGTTCAGGCCGCCGTTGAGCACCACTTTCTGGCCGCTGGTTCCCGAGGCTTCCAGCGGTCGCCGCGGGTTGTTCAGCCAGACGTCGACCCCCTGCACCAGGTGGCGGGCCAGGTTGATGTCGTAGTCCTCCAGCAACACGATCCGGCCCTTGAATCCCGGCTCTTGGGTCAGGCGGAAGATCTTCTGCAAAATCGCCTTGCCGTTGTCATCGGCCGGATGCGATTTCCCGGCGAAGATGAACTGCACGGGGCGCTTCGAGTCGGCGACGATCTGCCCGAGGAACTCGATGTCGCGCAGCACCAGATCCGCCCGCTTGTAGGGGGCGAAACGGCGGGCAAACCCGATCGTCAAAGCTTCGGGGTCCAGACAGGTCTGAATCTCCTCGATCTCGGCCTGCGACGAACCGATCCGCTCGGCGCGGCGCAGCATCCGGCCGCGCGCGAAGTTGATCATCCGATTCTTCAGTGACTGGTGAGTCTCCCACAGCTCGCCCGGCGTGACGTCGTCGAAACCGGACCAGACTTCGGGTTGCCCGGATTGCAGATACCACTCCAATGGGAGGTGGCGGTCGTACAGCGAGCGCATTTGCGGAGCCAGCCAGCTTGAGACATGGACCCCGTTGGTGATGTGCCCGATCGGCACTTCTTCCTCAGAACGCCACGGCCACAGGCTGGTCCACATCCGCCGGCTGACCACGCCATGCAGGTTCGACACGGCATTGGCGCGGCGGCTGCATTTGAAGGCCAGCACCGTCATGCAGAAGGACTCGTGCTGGTTGTTGGGGTCGACGCGCCCCAGGCCGACCAGGCCGGACGCGCCCAACCCGAGTTGATCGGCGATCGGGCCCAGATGCTCCTCGTACAGGTTCCAGTCGAAGCGGTCGTGTCCGGCCGGAACTGGAGTATGCGTGGTGAAGCAGCAATGCCAGATCACCTTGCGCATCGCCTCATCAAACGTCAGTCCGTCCTCGACCATGCGCATCCGAATGTATTCGAGCGGGGCAAACGCCGAGTGTCCCTCGTTCATGTGAATCGCGCAGGGCTGGTATCCCAATGCCGTCAGTGCGCGCGTGCCGCCGACGCCCAGCAGCAATTCCTGGCGGATGCGAATCCGTTGATCCCCGCCGTACAGCCGGGCCGTCAGCTTGCGGTCTTCCGCGTTGTTCTGCTCGATGTCGCAATCGAGCAGGAACAGCTTGATGCGCCCGACATCCGCCTGCCACGCCTTGGCGAAGATCGGGCCCTTGCGCGTCTCCACCTGCACAATCACCGGCTCACCCGACGCGGTCTGAGCCGGTTTGACGGCCAGCCGCATGTTGTGGACGTACGGGTAGATCTCGCGCTGCCAGCCGGTCTCGTCGATCTGCTGCGAGAAGTATCCCTCCTGGTAAAACAGCCCGACGGCGACCAGGGGCACGCCCAGATCCGATGCACTCTTGAGATGATCGCCGGCCAGCACACCCAGACCGCCCGAATAGTTCGGCAGCGATTCGTGAATCCCGAACTCGGCCGAGTAATACGCCACCGGGTTGTTCCCCAGCACACCGGCATGGGTGTCGCCCCACGTGTGCTTGGAGTTCATGTATTCCTGCCAGCGGCGGTAGGCGTAGTTCACGCGCGAATGCAGCACGGCCTCGCGGCCACGGTGTTCCAGTTGCTCCGGCGTGAACTCGTCCAACAGCAGGATCGGGTTGTGATCGAGCTGCCGCCAGCGGATGGGATCGAGATCCTGAAACACGGAAACCACTTCGGGTTGCCAGCACCACCAGTAATTCCGGGCCAGTGCGTAGAGTTTGTCGTGAAACGAAAGTTGTGCTGTGGACATGCGGAGAAGCCTTCCCTGCCGACGTGTTGACTGGTTTCCACCCAACGGGTTTTCAGTGCCCTGTCCGACATTTCCCCCATGACATCCCTCACGGACGCCGACCAGGAGCGGACCGGTGCGGGGGGAGTATATCGAAGGAGGTTGTCGTCTTCGAGTTACCGGCCCCGTCGCACGTCGCGGCCATTCGGCAACCCACAGCGGAATGCGGGGGAGTTCTCCAATGCGTCCGCCCCTCGCAACCGCGAAGATTCCAAGGTCATGTTTTGGAGTGCGGTGTGACCCAGAGGGTGCCCCGCAGTCCAAGCTCGCGCCCCACCTCAGCACATTCGTATCGACACAACTTTTGAGCCCCGTGCGATTCAAGGCCAGGTACGAATGGAACCTGCGGCCAGGCAGAATTCCGCATGCGTCCTATTCGCTGCCTCCCTCAATTCGCTGTCGATCTCTCCGTCAGGACGAAGAGGCGACAGCGAATTGAGGGAGACAGCGAATGTCGGGATCGGAGACGCACTCCAAGGGACAAGCATCGAATAGGGACTCGATCGTCGAGTTGGGTCGAGACCAATGACCCCGGCAACCTGGCGCAGTTGCTTCACGCGATGAAACGCAATGGCCCACCAAGGAACTGGCTCGAAACAAATTCCCGGATTGACACTGG
>JANMLE010001812.1:0-3208 GCA_031372385.1 Planctomycetota bacterium
ACCGATGAAGCCCTGACGATCGACTTCCCAGCCAACACCGTGACGGCGAGAAACACCCTGCACGTGAACAAGACCAACGCCTCGCGGGTGCTGGCACCGGTGATCCCGTCCGCGGTTCCTGCCAGATAGGTGTCTCCGCCATTCGTGTTGAAAACAGAAGAGGAGACCTTCGGTCAGCCGTTTCGGCGCGGTCAGGAGACCCGCGCCGAACAGAGCCGAACAGACCGTCAACAGATTTGGCGGAGAGGCCCAAACAGGATGTCAGGCACAGGTTGGACAGCGTGACAGCGACGGCGACAGCGACAGCGACGAAGGTTGCTTGACGAATCAAGAGCGCAGGGACAATGGCGACGGGCCGTTCGTAAGATCGCAAGAGTCGATTCCCCACCGTCGCGGAACCGTGTGCAGATCCGCATGGTGGCGGTCATGGAAACGGCTTCTCGACCCGTAGGACGGATTTCCAATCCGTCCGAGATCGACGGACGGCGTTGACGGACGGATTGGAAATCCGTCCAACGTTCTTCTTGGCCGTTGTATTCCTGCGGACGGCCTTACCGCAGTCGCACGACTCCGTACACCAGAAACCCGGGCACGGTGAACTTAATCCGGTTGCCGACCCTGTTCAACGGGATCGGCATTGGCTCGGGGGTTTCCGGGGTGATGAAGACGGCACCGGTGGGATTGAAATCGGCGGAAAGAACCAGGTCGACGCCGACCGACGTCACAGCGATCGGCTTTTCGTCGGCGATGCCACCGCCGGGACTGCGCTTCGTGGCCGGTTCGGTCCGGTTGTAATTCACCAGATGCAGATCGAGTTCCCCTCCGGCGGACGGTCGGCTGGTCGAGACTCGCACCGTGCGCGGGCCATCGAAACGACTCAGGCCGTCGTACGACGGCTTGGCCGCGTCGACCGATTCCGGACGGACGACCAACCGGTATCGCGCGGCTTCGTCGGGCGTGACCAGATCGTCGGGCCGAACATCGAACAGCACGTGATCATCCAGCAACTGCTGTCCCAGTTTGCGGAACGCTTCGAGCGGTTGCAGGTTGCCGGCATGCACACTGGTGCGGGGAAACACCAGCAGTGCTTCCGCGTGGGACCGGTTGCCGCGATAGACCTCGGCGTTTTGTGAGAGGAACCGGTAGTACCGGACGATCTCCTGCCGGGCCAGCGGATCTTTGAACCGCGCGTAGAAGCCCATCGGAGCCCCGCCGTTCGCGGCGAGTTCACTGATGTAGACCCGCGTGCGCGTCCCTTCGTACTTGCCGAGCGTGAACGGCTTGTCGTCGAACGCGCCGCGCAGATACCGCGACTGCAACGTTCCCTCGCCGAGGAACCCTTCGGCCAGATCGGTGGAGTTCGCGCTGTCGCCCGTGCTGTACCAGGCATAGTCCTCGTCGCGACCCCACAGGTCCGCCGGCAACAGGCAACGTTCATCGCCGGCGATCTGCGAGAAATTCCCGAGATGATTCCATTGTCCGACGATCAGCCCCGGCTTCAGCGACCGTCCATACTGCACGAACACCTCATCGAAGGCCCGCTTGTTGGCGATCTGCGAGAACCGCAGCATCTCGCGCCGCAGCGGCGTCGATTGTTTCGGATCGTGCCACGAGACGATTTCGGAAAACGCGTGCGTCGAGACTTCGGCGATGGCGAAGCGTTCCTTCAATTCCGCCGGGGTGAACCGGTCGGCCAAGTAGGTGCGAAAGGCCGACTGGCAATGGGAACACAGGCAGTTGTGGCGGTAGAAGTAGTTGATCATGTAGCCGTCGACGCCGCGTTCGATACCGCGTTTCGCCCACGCCTTCAGCACCGCTTTCCAATGGGGGTTGTTGAGGCAGCCCCAGTACTCCTTCATCCCGCCGATGTTGTACGAGTTGTTCGTGATCGGCGAGCCGTCGGCGTTTTTCTCCAAGAGGTCGAGGGGATCTTCGACCGGCTTCTTTCCCAGTTCCGCTTCATCCCAAAGATCGCGGTAGTACTTGAAGAATCCGCGCGGCCCCTCTTTGCTGTCCGGATCACCCACCAGGAACTTGACGTTGAAATGCCCGATGACTTTCAGGTTCAACCCGTGAACCTTGCGGTTGAGATCTTCAAACCAGTCGCCGCATTCCTTCAATCCCCGCACCGGAAAATGGGCCGGATATCCGGCTCCATGCGGCGTGTGAGCCAGGCTGTAGAAGTGTGCTCCGTAGAACCCGACCTGAACCAGTTCCGGCCGCGCCTCTTCCAAAAACGACAGATAGCCCGGATCGCCGTACTGGTCCCAATGGGCGACCAGGTGCAGGAACTCCAGACGTGGCGGCGGTTCTGCCGCAGTCACAGTTCCGCCAGCCAAGATGATCAGCGCCGAGACCAGCATCCCGACACTGTTGATGCACGCCCGTCGTCGCTCAGTCACACCTGGCCTCACTTCCCCGGAACCGCCAACCCGGATCATTGGCTTGGTTCAAATCAGGTCGCAGAGGAGTGATGCGGCCGCTCGCGGATGACACGGGGACCGCCTCACAGCCAGGTGCTGATTTCGGTGAAGACGCTGTCCACGTTCGCATCGTTGACCGTATCGCGCTTGGCGACATCCGATCCCATACCGTTGCGCAGATACCAGTCTTTGCCGTTTCCGCCCGACATGGTGTCGCTTGCGCCGTCTTCCTTGACCGTGGAGGGCGTGAAGTAGTAGGGAGCGTTGGCTCCCCCGGCCTGAATTCCCAAGATATGGGCCACGCGCTGGTCGACGGTGTTGGCCGAGGTCCATTCCGCGATCAGCGCCGCCAGCGCCTGGCGGTCAGCCTCGAGGGTGTACCGCCCCCCGAGCATGAGGTCCTCGCCCGCGCCACCCAGCAGCGTGTCGGTGCCCGTTCCGCCGATCAGGATGTTCTGCCCATTCCCGCCCGTCAGCGAGTCGTTGCCGGCACCGCCTGTCAGGACATCATTGCCATCACCCCCCGACAGAGAGTTGTTGAGCGTGTTGCCGATCAGCGTGTCGTTCCCCGAGCCGCCGGAGATGTTCTCCAGCGCATTGTTCGCGGCCAGCGTCAGCGACAGGTTGATGTTAACCGTTTGGGGCGACGTCGAACCCAGATTCACCGCCACGTCATTCGTGCTGCCGACGAAATACAACTCGTCAGTCCCGCCGCTGTCGGCGACCGTGTCCGTGCCAAGCGGCGTGGTCGTGAGGAACAAGTACCGGTCATTCTCCGTGCCGCC
>JANMLE010000048.1:0-6152 GCA_031372385.1 Planctomycetota bacterium
CGCCGAAGAAATGGTTCGACCTGTACCCGCTCGACAAGATCAAGCTGCCGGTGCTGGCCGCCAACTACAAAGAAGGGGTGCCGGAACCGGCGTTCCTGTCGTCGAAGAAGGAGCAGGAAAACATCTCCGACGAACTCCGCAAGCAAGCGATCCAGGCGTATCACGCTTCAACCAGTTTCATGGACGCGCAAGTCGGCCAGTTGCTCGACGGGCTGGATCGACTGAAGCTGGCGGACAAGACGATCGTCGTGTTCCTCAGCGATCATGGCTATCACCTCTACGAGCACGGCCTGTGGCAGAAGATGTCGCTGTTTGAGAATTCTGCGCGCGTGCCGCTGGTGATCTCCGTTCCCGGCAGCAAGAACGCCGGGCAAGTCAGCCGCCGCACGGTTGAGTTGATTGATCTGCATCCGACGCTCGCCGAGTTGTGTGGGTTGACCGCACCAAGCAACCTCGAAGGCAAGAGCCTCAAGCCGCTGCTCGACAACCCGCAAGCCGCGTGGGACAAGCCCGCGCTGACGCAGGTGACTCGCGGGACGCCGACGATGACGAACGCTCCGACCGTCAAGCCGACGATTGTTGGCCGCTCAATGCGCACCGAACGCTATCGCTACACCGAATGGAACGGTGGCGAGAAGGGGACCGAGCTTTACGACCATGACTCTGATCCGGGCGAGTTGAAGAATCTCGCAAACGATGCGGCTCAGGCTGCGACGGTGGCTGCGTTGCGGAAGGAATTGCGTTTGAGGTATCGGTTAAAAAAGGAATAACGGCTGTCGGCTTTCGGCCATCGGCTTTCGGCCGGACGGGTTGTGGCTGAACTCGCAAGAGTTCAGAGGATCGCCAAGACCGGCTGAATTCTTGCGAATTCAGCTACGTCAAACAGCTACGTCAAACAGCTACGTGGTTTTGAAAGTCGTTCAAAGTGAGTGACATTGGGCGATGGCGGCCATGTGTGCGGAACCGCGGGAGGCTCGCGCGGATGTCGGCGCTGTGGTCGCGTTATGACAACGCCTCGGCGAGTGAACCGGGGGGTCGCAAGTTTTAAGTCGCGGAGAAGCCAATTCGAGCCGCGAATGTGGGGAAGTGGACGACTTGGCCGAATGTCCGCTTCCTCTCGGTCGCGGCTCGACATCACGGGGGATCCAACTTCAATTCCCGTTGGCACCGACTGTGATTGCCATCGGGCTGGCGGTTCTGCGCGGACCGCGACAAAATGCGGATGACGCTCAAACTTGCGGGTGTCGTCGCGGGTGAGCGGTTCCAGTGACCGCCGATCAGTTCAGGGGCTCCGCCAGTCGTGTTGGGAAGAGAAGATGAGACCTTCGGTCAGCCGTTTCGGTGGGGTCGGGAGACCCGCGCCGAACAGATTGAGGATCAGTTGATGCCGCGGCTGTTGCTGGTGGAACGAGATGCGGCGCGCCGGGATGCACTTTCGTTCATCCTGGGCGAGGCGGGCATCGACGTGATTCAGAGCGGTGATCATGCGGATGCCGTGCGGTTGCTGGCTGCCGGAGCGATCGATCTCCTGCTGGTGGGCGATGGCGATCTGCGGCTGTTGGATGACCTGCCGCGCCGCGAAGACTCGACGTTGCCTGTGCCTGCGCTGGCGTTGATTGATCCAGGCAACGCCGCCGGGATTCTCGGCAGCCTGTCCGCGGGGGTCCGCGGGATTGTCTCGCGGGACAGACCGGCCGACGAGATCGTGGCCCGGATCAAGTCGATGCTCACGCCCCCCGACACGATCGCGGCGGATCCCCACCAGGTGACGATTTCCGGTGACGGGTCGCTGCAGGAGCGCACCTATCGGCCGCAGGATCTGTTGGAAGCCTTGGAATCGGCCTGCGACGACATCGCGCGGTTGCAACAACGCTATGAGGACGAGTTGTCGCAGCGCCGCAAGGTCGAACTGGCGCTGATGGAGTCGGAGGCGTTCTACCAGTCGCTGGTCGAGACCCTGCCGCTGGCGATGCTGCGCAAGGATCTGCAGGGCCGGTTCACATTTGCCAACCGGCTGTTGTGCGAGGCCCTGCGACGGACGCCGGACGAGATCGTCGGGCGCACGGACTACGATTTCTTCCCGCGCGAACTGGCCGAGAAATATCGTGGCGACGACCGACGCGTCGTGGAGTCCGAGCACGACATGGAACTCACCGAAGAGTTTCAAGCCCAGACGGGCGAGCGGCGATTCACGCACGTCGTGAAGACTCCGGTGTATGACGCGACGGGAAACCTGGTGGGAATCCAAGCCATCTTCTCGGATGTGACCGACAAGAAACGCGCGGAAATCGAATTGAACCAGACACGTGCCCGGTTGCAGGCGGTCTTGGACGCCGCCACGCAGGTTTCGATCATCGCCACCGACGTCAACGGCGTGATTGACGTGTTCAATGCCGGTGCCGAGCTGATGCTGGGTTACACGGCCGAGGAAATGGTCGGTCGGCAGACTCCGCAGATCATCCATCTGGAAAGCGAAGTCGTAGCCCGCGGCCAGGAATTGACGAAGGAATTGGGCCGCCCGATCGAGGGGTTCCGCGTCTTCGTGGAGAACGCCAGCCGGGGACAGACCGAGGAGCGCGAATGGACCTACGTTCGCAAGGATGGCAGCCGGCTGCCGGTGAACCTGTTGGTGACCGCGCGCCGCGACCGGGACGGACACGTCATCGGTTTTTTGGGAATCGCCACCGACATCTCGGCGCGGAAGCGGGCGGCGGCGGACATCCTGAAAGCCAAGGAGGCGGCCGAAGCAGCGAACCGCGCGAAAAGTGATTTCCTCGCCAACATGAGCCACGAAATCCGCACGCCGATGAACGCCATCATCGGCATGACAGAACTGGTGCTCGACACCGAACTCAACCCCACCCAGCGTGACTACCTCGCGATGGTGAATGAGTCGGGTGAATCGTTGCTGGCCGTCATCAACGACATCCTCGATTTCTCGAAGATCGAAGCGGGAAAGCTCGGTCTGGAACGGACTCCGTTCAACATTCGCGAAGTGCTGGGCGACACGCTGAAATCGCTGTCGCTGCGCGCGCACCGCAAACGTTTGGAGTTGGTCTGCCACATCGCTCCGGACGTGCCGTTCGCGATCGAGGGCGATCCGCATCGATTGCGGCAGATGGTGATCAACCTGGTCGGCAACGCGATCAAGTTCACCGAAGCGGGCGAGGTCGTGCTGGATGTCGCCGTGGAACGGACGGAAGAGACCGGTCCCATGCTGCACTTTGGTGTGGCAGATACCGGAGTGGGAATCCCCCAAGAAAAAATGGACAGCATCTTCGAAGCGTTTGAACAGGCGGACACTTCGACCACCCGGCGCTACGGTGGCACCGGACTGGGGTTGGCCATCGTGTCACGGCTGGTTGACCTGATGGAAGGAAACATCTGGGTCGAAAGTGAAGTCGGCCGCGGCAGCGTGTTTCACTTTACGGCCCGGTTTGGCGCGGCCAGCGCCGACCTGCTGCCGAACATTTCCGAAATCCATCCCCCGGTGCTGCGCGGGCTGCGGGTTCTGGTGGTCGACGACAACGCCACGAGCCGCCGCATCCTGACCGAAATGCTCACCAATTGGGGAATGCAGCCTCGGGCGGTGCCCAACGTGTCCGAAGGAATCGCCGAATTGGAACGGTCATTCTTGCTGGGCGCGCCGTACGCCATGATCCTGACAGACTCCAACATGCCCGGGCAGGACGGGTTCGAATTGGCCCGGCAAATCCAACGCCGCAAGGAGCTGTGCGGTTCGATGATCATGATGCTCACGTCCGCGGATCGGAACGACGACCAGTCGCGCTGCCAGGAATTGAACATCTCGGCGTATCTGATCAAACCGGTCAAGCAGTCGGAGCTGCTGGACGCCATCGTGCAGGCGGTGGGAACCACGACTTCGCTCGCCGGATCGGCAGTGGCTCCGTCCGCCCCCCAGCGGACGGCCGCATTGTCGAAGTCGATCCTGCTGGCCGAAGACAGCCTGATCAACCAGAAGCTGGCGATCGGTCTGCTGCAGCGTTGGGGACACCGCGTCACCGTCGCCAACAACGGAGTCGAGGCGGTGCGCCTCTCCGCCGAACAGGCGTTCGACCTGGTCCTGATGGACGTGCAAATGCCCGAACTGGACGGACTCGATGCGACGCGGCAAATCCGTCAACGCGAAGGCCCGAATGGGGGACACCTGCCGATCATCGCGATGACGGCGCATGCAATGAAAGGGGACCGCGAGTTGTGCCTGGCCGCGGGCATGGACGGATACCTGATGAAACCGATCCGCGCCGAACAGTTGTTCCGCCAGATCGAGGACGTGTCGGGCGGGCTCGCGATCACTGCCGCCGCGCCGGAGCCTTCGCCACCCGAACAGACAATCGAAGACGTGACGACGGAACTGGTGGATTGGAAGATCGCCCGCCGCGCGGTCAACGATGACGACGACCTGCTCGGACAGGTGATGTCGGCCTTTCTGTCGGAAGGGCCCCAACTGCTGGAAACATTGCGGGATTCGTTCACCGCGGCGGATGGGAAACGGTTTCAGCGGGCGGCGCACACATTGAAAAGCGCCCTGCACACCTTCGGCGTCGCCAGCGCGGAGGAAGTGGAAAACCTGGAACTGGCGGCCAGGGCCAACCTCGCCGCGATTGATGCCGCGCGGGTCGCCGGCGTGATCGCACTGGTCGAGCCGGTCTTCCGCGAAATGAAACGCCGCTTGCAGTCGATGGCGGCGAATGTCACGATCTCACGCAATGACGGGTCCGGTCCCGCCGGTTTGTAACCCCGGCTTCCGTTTCGAAACATCCAACCTGGAGGAATGTCATGCCGACAGTTCTCGTCGTCGACGACTCAGCCACGGACCGGCTGCTGGCGGGCGGCCTGTTGTCCAAAAACGGTGATTTTGCAGTTGAATATGCCGTCGACGGCAGCGACGCGCTGCTCAAGATCGAACTGCATGTCCCCGACATGGTCGTGACCGACATGGACATGCCCGAATTGAACGGTCTGGAACTGGTGGACGTCATCCGCCGGGTGTATCCGATTGTTCCCGTCATCCTGATGACGGCACTCGGCAGCGAAGAGCTCGCGTTGAAGGCGCTGCGGGCCGGCGCGGCCAGTTATGTCCCGAAGCGGCAACTGAACACCGAGCTCCTGGAAACTGTCCATCAGGTCTATTCGGCGGCGCGCGAAGACCGCGGTCGGATCCGGCTGATGCGCCGCATGAGCGAGCAACACGTGCAATTCACGATTGAAAATGACCATGACTTGATCGCGTCGCTGGTGCAATACCTGAAGGATGCCGCGGCGGGAATGGGCATCTGCGACGATGGCGAACGGGTGCGAACCGGCGTGGCCCTGCAGGAGGCGCTGACCAATGCGTGCTTGCATGGAAACCTCGAACTCAACTCCGCACTGCGCGAAGACGACCACCGGAAGTACTACGATCTGGCCAAGCAGCGGATGCTGCTGATGCCCTACTCGGAGCGGCGGATTCATGTGACCGCGCGCTACAGCCTGGACTCGGCCGAGTTCTGTATCCGCGACGAGGGGCCCGGCTTCAACCGCCATGAACTCCCGGATCCGACCGACCCCACGAATCTTGATCGTCCGTGCGGGCGGGGCCTGTTGCTGATGCAAACGTTCATGGACAAAGTCATCTACAACGAGACCGGGAACGAGGTCACGATGATCAAGCGTCGTCGGATGCCGACAGATGTTCTCTCGCAGGAGCCGGAACGATGAATTCCAGCAAAGTCTTCCGCGTTTCCACGGTGGATGGTGTCCTGGTCATCGAGTTGATGGGTGCCGTCAGCAGTCTGGCCGACGACAGCATCACCCGCGAACTGAATCGCGTCCGCGAACGATTGCGCACCAGCGGATTCCAATCGGTCGTGATCGATCTGGGAAACGTCGCCTACTTTGGATCGAGCATGCTCGAAGCCATTCGCTTGTTGTGGAGCGAATTGGTGCCGAGCCAGCGGCGACTCGTCCTCTGCAACGCCTCGGAAGTCGGCCGCGAAATCCTGCAGATCGCGAAGTTCGACCACCTGTGGCCGCTGGTGGCAACGCGCGATGAGGCCATTCAACTGCTCAAGACCTGACGAGTCCCCTCGATATCTTTTGTTACACGCCCCGTGAGCGGCAAAGTAGCAGGCACATTCCATGTGCCGTCC
>JANMLE010000113.1:0-1752 GCA_031372385.1 Planctomycetota bacterium
AGCCGACCGGCTCCACGATCGACGGCGGCGCAGAAGATCTTGCCGTCTGGTGTTGTTGCCAACGCACGGAATCCCGGTTCCTTCGAAGCCGCGACTTCCTGGAATCGGAACCGCTGCGAAGGCTGGACGACATCAATCGGCTTGGCGAGTTCGTCGCCGATGCCACTCTTCGCATGCCAGCGGTATTCGCCCGCTTCAGTGATCGCTCCCACTTGGGGCAGCTTGAGCGCCGCGGCACCGGGGCCGGTGAATTGCCCGGCGGCCACCATCAGCGTTCCTCCCCTTCTCCATGTACTGAGCCAGTCGCGCCCCCTCCGCGTCGGTCAACTCGATGTCTCCCGTGGCGATGACAACCGGGTACGTGTCAATCGTCCGCCACTTGGCCGCGTCGGGATAGGCGAGGATCACATCGAACATGTCGCCGAAGACACCGGGGACATACACCTCGTTCGTCGCCGTCATCGGCTTTTCGCTTTCCGAGCCGATCGGATGGAATGCGGTCCAGAAGTACTGCTCCAGCATTTTCTCGTGGTCGCCGAACAGGAACTTGTCCTGGTGCCCGTGGAAATTCTTGAACGAGTTCGGCCAGAACGGCGCCGGTTCCCAACCGTGGGCGTAGTCGACGAGCATTGCGACCGGCGTGAACGGTGTGCCGCGATCAGGCTCCTTGGCGGTCGACCGCAGGAAGCGATCGACCAGTTTTCCCTTGGGGGAAAGTTGCACTTCGTACAACCCGGCGGCGGTGGTTCCGCCCGGCTGCCAGAACTCGTCAAAGCCCTGTTCGTGATAGAACATCGACGCGCCCGCCATGTACTGATACCAGATGTCCATCTTGTACCAGGTCATGCCGGCCCCGCTGACGACGCTGTAAAAGTTGTCGTAAAAGTTCTTCGGCGCGTGGTAGCTCTGGGCGTCGCTGAAGATGGTCGAGGCATCGCCGAAGTTGCAACTGCGGTACGTCGCCGTCAGGTTGCCCCATTGACGGGCCGTGCCGCGCATGAAGGCCCATCGCATCGGCAGGACCGACGACGTCGCGGCCGACGATTCGTAGCCGATCACGCGCGCGCCCCAGTCGGCGCACAGCGGCATCGCCAGGATGTTCCCCACGCTGAGGCAGGCGATGACGTCCGAGTACGGATTGGGGTCGAGATCCTTGCCGTACACCTTGCGATACTTCTCGCGGTTGGCTTCGAGGAACAGCGGCGACATCGCCGCGGCGAGTTGCCGCCGCGTCGTCGCGCCCGCCGTCGCCTGTTTCATTTTCTCGGCATCGGGATAGAAGTAGCCGAGGCTCTCACCGGCGATGCTCCCCGCGTAGCGATCGCGATATTTCTGGAAGGCGGCGACCCCCTTGTCACCGACCGGCACGCCGCCGTGATAGTTCATCATCATGGCCCAGTTCCGCTCGGGGTGGCTGTCGAGCCACTTGGCGAACAGTTGTCCGGTCTCCTGCAATTCGCCGGTCTTCGGATCGGTCGCGAAGACGCCCGCTCCCACGCCGTGAAACGTCGGCGTGACGCGCGGGTCGGAGAAGATCGGGACATCGTCTTTGCCGCCGTACTTCTTTTCGAAGTTCTCGCGGACGGAGACGTCGGCGATGTTGTACGGAAACTTGACGCGGTCCGGCTTGTCGCTGAGCCACGTCTGCGCGGCGTTGGTGTGCGAGACGTTCCACAGATAGATGAAACCCTTATCGCGAACCGTCCGCAACTTCCAGGCTTCAGGCAAGTCGAAGACGGGCTGTCGGCGCGA
>JANMLE010000119.1:0-13227 GCA_031372385.1 Planctomycetota bacterium
CTCGCCAAGGAACGCGGCATCACGGCGATGGACATTGCGAAGCGGCTGCTCGACTTCGGCTTTCACCCGCCGACTGTTTATTTCCCGCTGGTGGTCCCGCACGCAATGATGTTCGAGCCGACAGAGACCGAATCGAAAGCGACGCTCGATGCCTTCTCGGACGCCATTCATAAAATCGTGACCGAGGACGCCGACCTCTTGCACACGGCTCCGCATACGACACCGGTCAGCCGTCCCGAGGAAGTGAACGCGACGCGGAAGCCGGTTCTGACATGGGCGACCTGTCACAAGGACTGAGGGCGTGTGAATCTTTCAAGTTCAATGGCGGTTCGCCACAAGGATGTCGCGTTGGCTTTAGCCGACGCGGTACGACATCTTGCGTGGGTTGAAACCCACGCCACGAAGACTCACAAGGACTGAGGGCACATGGCTCGGTTGCCCCGCGTGCGGCAGATCATCGACTCCACGGCGAATTCAGGTTCGTGGAACATGGCCGTGGACGAAACACTGCTGGAGTCGGCCATCGATGACGGAGTCGCCACGCTGCGCTGGTACACCTGGCACGAGCCGACAGTTTCGCTCGGTTATTTCCAGCGCGAAGACGAGCTTCTCGGTGATGCGCGACTGGCAAAGCTGCCGCGGGTCCGCCGTCTCTCCGGCGGCGGGACGCTGGTTCACGATCACGAACTGACCTACAGCCTGACGCTGCCCGGATCACAGCGGGTGATCGAACGGCCGATCGAGTTGTACCGCCTAGTCCATCTGGCCTTCGTGGAAGTGTTGCAGGGACGCGGAGTGGATCTCGACCTGCGTGGCCCGACGGTGAAGCGGTCCGAGGAGCCTGTGCTTTGTTTCGCCAGGGAAGACGAACACGATCTGGTGTTGCAGGGGCACAAGGTTCTCGGCAGCGCCCAGCGCCGGCGACGGGGGGCGATTCTCCAGCACGGGGGGCTGCTGCTGAGGGCGTCGTCGATCACACCCGAACTGCCCGGAATCGGCGACCTGTGTCCGGCGGCCGATCTGGCGGGGCTGGCAGAGGCCTTGGGGGAGTCGCTTCTTCGCAGAATCGCGGACGACGCGCGGGAGGAGCAGCTCACCGTGAAGGAAACAGAATTGGCGATGCGGTTGGCATCCGTGTCGTAGGCACCTGATGAAGAACGTGGGCTATGCTTCCAGCGTGCCTGTATTGCACGGGCCCGAGCACGTTGCTTTTCAACAGGCCGATGGGAGCGGCGTCACGACGTGGCGATGCTTCATGATTTCGCCTGAGCCGACACCAAAAACTCGACGCAACCCACAACGGTGCGATTCAGATTTGCGCTGTCGGTCGATTGTGCGGTCCGTGACTCTGGGTGTCCCGGTCTTTCTCAATTCCCGGTGCATGCGTCTCGTTGACAGCGCCTGTGGGGAGCGTTAGCGTAGCGGCGGTTCTGACGGACCGCCTCGGATCTTATTCCTTCGCGACCATCTCTTTTCTGGTCGCATCTTCCCGATGGCGTGCCAAGACAAGATCGTCTGTTGCATTTCCTTTGCTTCCCGAGATGACTTCGCAAGAATGTGCTGAACCGCCTTGGCTGCGTGCCGGCGATGGGTGTTGTCTTAGTCACACTGGAGTGCCTGATTCATGTTGCAGGCTGAACTTAAGATCCTCGGTGGAAAGCACCAGGGGAAGGCGATTCCCCTCTCGACGAAGAAGTTTCTGGTCGGTCGCGAGCAGGATTGTCAGTTGCGACCCAATAGCGATCTTGTCAGTCGTCACCACTGCGTCTTTACGATTGACGACTATGCGGTTCGGCTGCGTGATCTCGGCAGCACGAACGGGACGCGCGTCAACGGGAAGCCGTTGCACGGTGAAGTGACCCTGAAGGCGGGTGACCAGATCGGGATCGGGAAGCTGGAACTGGAATTGGTCGTCCGGCAGCGAGTGGCCGTTCCTGCTGGCGAACCCACCGCACCGGCCCCCCTGTTGGGACTCAGTTCCGGTGAAATGGACATTACTTCGATCACGGGGACGGTGGAGATCCCGGCGAATTTTGCGGAAACCGCCCAGTTGACGAGCGAAACGACCTTCGAAATGCCCGCGAATGTTGCTCCGCCTACCGACGAAACATCGACCAGTTTGGCGGCCGATACGGCGATCATTCCGGGGAGCATACCGGCACCGTTTCCGGGTTACGCTCCGATGCCTGCGACTGGTTACCCGGCGGCCTTCCCACCGGGTTATCCCGGCGCACCGGGATACGCTCCGCCGGGCTACCCTGCGCAGCCGATGGGTTACCCCCCACAACCGATGTATCCGGGACAGTACCCCGGCTATCCTCCGCAGGGCTATCCCGCCATGCCGGGTTACCCCATGCAGCAGATGCCTTATGCGGGGGCCTATCCTGCTCAAGCGGTTCAGCAGGCTCCACCGCCCGCCGCGGAGGTCGCCGAGGTAGCGGTCAAGCTGCCGCCCCCAGAGTCGACCGGAGTCAAGGCTCCTGCTCCCGCACCAGCCGCCGCACCCGATGCTTCCGGGGCCGCACCCAAGACGGAAGAAAAACCGTCCAACACGGCGGCTGACATCATCAAGAGTTACATGCAGAAGCGAAATCGTTAGTCAGTGGCGGGTTGTTCAAGGATCTCGGTGGGAGACGCATCCATGTCGACGGGCGATCCAAATGTTCAGGAACAGCAGCGGCGCTACCGCGAGTTTCTTGATTTGATGCCGCTGACAATCTCGCTGGCGGGGCTTCCCGCCAGTGACGGCAAGTACTACACCGAAGAACAAATGGAAACCCGTTTGTTCGCGCTGCGCCATGCCTACAAACTGGCTCGGCAGTTCGCCCGCGAACAGATCTCGCGTTGAGCGGGACCATCGGCACGCTCCGTCCGGATTCGACAGGACTGCGTGCGTCGAACAGGCCGCCAAGTCCTTGGTGCTTCCTGTCAACAGAACCCCGGATCCTTGAGCTCCGCAGCCGTCGGTCCGGTTCTGGACTTGGGTTGATCTGAAACCGTTGGAACCGGGTGCGGGTATCTCTTTCCAGAGAAAGGTGAACCGCGCGGTGGACGACCGGGAACTCGTCGAACGCTGCTTGGCTGGAGATCGGGAGGGGCTGCGCGCATTTGTGGAGCAGTTCCAAGATTGGGTGTTCGCGCTCTGCTTCAGGCAGCTTGGTCATCGGCAGGACGCGGAGGACGTGGCCCAGGAAACACTGGCCAGGGCCGTGCGGCACCTGAGTCAGTGGGACGGGGTTCGACCCCTGAAGCCGTGGATCCTGACGATTGCCGTCAACCGCTGCCGGACTCACCTGTCACGCAGAAACACGCGGATCAGAACGGTCGACGTCGACATTGAACGCAAGGCCCCACCGGCGCGACTGGCCGGATTTGATCTGGCGGAGGAATTGCAGTTGGCGCTGGAGCAACTGCGAGACGAATACCGAACCTGTTTTCTGCTGTTTCACCAGCAGGAGTTGAGCCTTCACGAGGTGGCGCAAATCATGAACTGCCCGCATGGCACGATCAAGACATGGCTGCATCGGGCGCGGCGCGAGTTGGCGGACCTGTTGCGGGCACGGGGTGTTGTTACGGAGGAGGGACATGAACTGTTCCGAATTTGACATTGAACTGGAGCAGCTTGTTGAAGCGCGCGGCGGAACGCTGACCGAGCGGGCTGTCGCGCATGCCGCGGCCTGTGCCGGTTGCCGCCAACGGTGGTGCGACCAGCGCCTGATCGATGCGGCGCTGCGAGCGTGGCGTCCTGTGCGGTCCCCTGCCTCGTTGACGGAGTCGGTGCTCGGGCAATTTTTCGAGGAACGGACTCGACCCGCCGGCTCGCCTCACACGATAACCCGTTCCGAAGCCCGCATGGGATGGATGGCTGTCTCTGCCGCAGCGGCCTGCTTGTTGGCGGTGCTCGGGATTGGAATGGCGACTCGCCCCGGCGCACTTGATCGCAGCCATGCTCAGCAGCTCGGCCTCCAGCCGCCGCGGATGTCCCAGCCGCCGGCTCACGTTTCCGCCTCGGTGGAAGTGGCGTCATCAATGGCCGCCGTCTTGAATGATCTGCGGACCGAGTATCGTGAGCTCGCGGCGGAAACGAGTGCCACCGCACGGGAATTCGCGGTCGTTCTGCGCGAAACGCCCGCAGCTCCGTGGGCTGATTTGGGATTGTCGGACACGGGTTCGAAACCAGTCGGGTCCACCGATCACTCAGCGGGGAACGTCGTCGACAAGGCTCCGCAGGGGGCGGTATCGGTCATCGGACGATCGATCGGCACACAGATCGGCCAGGCCATGGACTTCTTGTGGGTCGCTGTTCCCGAGAGTGTTCCGCATGGTTGACAGCCTGTTGAAATACGTGGGATAGGCTTCCAGCCTGTCATTGTCATCGAAGAATCACAGGCTGGAAGCCTATGCCACGGGGTACTTCAATAACTTTTACGTCCCATGATTCGGACCAACGTCGGCATTCATTTCACTCGCCCATTCGAATCCACTTCGGAGTCTCCATGAGTTCCATTCGCTGTGCGTTGGCGACGATCCTGGCGCTCGTCTTGATTGCGGAATCCGGCCCACACCGGTGCGCGTTTGCCGCCGACGAAGTGGCTCCATTGAATCTTGTGGGCGAATCGGCGGCGGTTTGTCTGGAAGTCCCCCGGTTCGAAGCGACGTGGTCAAAACTCCAAACCTCACGGCTGGCGGCTCGCCTGAAGGAGTTTCCCCCCGTCGAACGATTCCTGGCTGGGGCTGGCTTTCAGAAGTGGACGCTCGTCGAGGAGCACGTGCGTCGAACCACCGGGAATTCCCTGTCAGAACATCTGCTGGGCGCGTTCTCCGAATCGCTGGTTGTGGCGGTTTATCTTCCCGAGGGAAAGCCGCCCGAGGGAGTCGTGATTGCCCAGGCGCGTGATGCCGGTGCGCTCAATAAGGCGCTGCAGGCGTGGGCCACGCTCGACCCGCAACACGACTCGCAAACGAAGGAGCACCGGGGTCACACGTATGTGCGGCGCGCCAAGTCCGCCAAGTCGACCGAGGTTGTGTTCCACACGACGTTCGGTCGAACGATCGCGCTGTCGGACCACGAACGACTGATTCACCAGGTCATCGAATTCCACGCCGCGGCGAACCGCAAGACGGCAGCGGCGGACGCGCCGCGGTTGCTGCGTGATTTGGCGCTGTATCAGACGAACAAGTCCCGGTTGCCCGTTGAATCAACCGCGTTCCTGTTCATCAACACCCGGCAGTGGGACCGTGTGGTCCACGAGGCACTGCGTCAGTCGCCCGATGCCGCGCGGGTTCAACCGGTTTTTCAGCAGGTCGCCGCGATGAGCGCGTCGCTCAGATTGGATGACGAGGTGGTGGTGACTCTCGTGGCGGATACGGGCGGTGCGCCCGCTCCCGCGGGATGGCTCCGATTCGTCGCCGGAACGAACGGGGGCGGTGACTGGGGGCAGCGGATTCCGGCGGAAGCGGTCGCGGCCATCTCCTCGCGCCTGGAGATCGGGACGTTGGTTCGCGCCTGGCTCACCACCAGTCCCGATACCAAGACCGACGACTTTGCCCGCGGGAGAAACTTGTTGAAGAGCCTGCTGCTGGGATGCGACTTGTTCGAAGACGTGTTGCCGCAGGTTCTGCGCGACTGGACGATCGCGCTGGTCCCCGTCGACACTGCCGTGGCCGACCTGTCTCCTCTGGACCTCGTCGGCCGATTCTCGCTGAAGGGGAACGAGAAAACCGCGAGTCACCATCCGTCGCTCGAAAAGAGCCTTGACCACGCGCTTCAATTCGGGATGACGTTGCTCGGGGCGATGTTGTCCCACCAACGGGGCGCATCGGGCACGGGTCCGGTTCTCGTCGAGAGCGAATCGTCCGCGGCGGGAACGATTCGAACGCTGAACGGACTCCGGCCGTGGACACCCAGCTATATGCTGACACCGCAGCAACTGACCGCGGCGACTTCCAAACGCGCGTTGACTGGCGGTCAGACTCTGCCGCACGAATCGACGTCGGTGCGAACTTCGCGGCTGGCCGACTGCGAGAAGCGCTACTTCCGATCGACCACGCAACTCGCGTGGGTCGACTCGGCCCGGCTGCGCAGCGTGCTGGCAAAACGGAGCGACTGGATCGCCGGTCAACTCGCGCCGGATTCGACGGAAGGTCGCGAGCGCGTGCGGAAACACCTGTCACACTTCGAGTCGGCGACCGGGGTGTTCGACGCGGCCTTTCTGGCGGCGAGGTTTGACGAAGATCACGTTCGGATCGTTTTCGGCGCGGCGCTCGATCGCAGCGAATGAACGCCGATCCGGCCCATGAACGAATCCGCCGGTGTCGATTCGGCCGTCAAAACCGCCACGACCGGCATGATTTGAAGCGCGCTCACGATACTGTTTCGAAAGAGTCAGCGCAGTCTTCGTTTTCCGATCGACCCGCAGAGTAGCGCGCATAATCGAGGTAAGGAATGGCTCCCACCTCCACGGAAGGATCGCCCCCTCGATCTCCCTGCGAACACAAGGCTCGACACGATGGAAGACACCAACAAGATTGCGGTCGCTGAACGACGCGCCCAGAACCGGCGAATCGGCGGAGATCGCCGCGCCGCCGGCAAGAATGTGAAGTTCGATGGCGAGGAACGCCGCAAGACTCCGAGCCGCCGGGTCGAGCGCCGCCGGTTGATCGATCCGACAACCTGCGAACGCGACTACTCGGGTGACGAAATCGAATTCATGAAGGCGATGGACGACTACAAGCGAACCAGCGGACGCATGTTCCCCACGTGGAGCGAAGTTCTCGAAGTTGTCCGCGGCTTGGGCTATGCCAGGCCGGAACATCCCGTCCCGGTCGAACAGGTGGCGGAACCGCTGAACTAGATTCCCCCCTCCCGGATGCCTGACACCGCAGGATGGGATAGTCCTGCCAAACTTGGTGACCGTAACGTTTCCCAGTCCACCACGCGACCGCTCGGACGGCAAGCAACCGGCCGTGACTTTCCGACAGAATTGGCCTTGAGGTTGGAGTCCCGTCAAACTTCGTCAGCCGAGAAAACGACGTTTTTTCGCTCCTTTTTGCGATGCCTCCGAAAGTCAGAAAAACTTCCCCATACCCCCCATTGTCACTTGTGTTCGGCGGGGAAATATGGCAAATAGTTCACCCTGACTGTAGTCGCAGTGACTCAGCAGTTGTGTTTCATCTCGAAGGGGGAAATCTGATGTCGAACAATCGCCGTGCCATGATTTGTGCCAGTATTGCCTGCATCGCGCTGAGCTTGTCCGGGTGCAAGAAAGTGATCACCACCACGATCTTCCTGAACAATGCCACTACCAACGTTACGATTCTGGCAGTGAACGCGACGGCAGGCCCAGTTGGGTTTCATTACAACGGCAGCTTGCCACCGGGGGGTAGCGTTGGACCAGTGGCAAGGAAGAGCGTTTCCAATCCTGGCGATCATTTTCCGATCACCGGGACCGCGGTAGTCTCGGTGGGTGGGGTCACCAAGACGATTGCGATTCCGCCGATCGCAAATAATCTTCAGATTGGCCGGACAAACACGATCACGATTTCTGGGACTTATGTCACTGGCGCGCCCGGTGAGATTGTCGCCGTGAACGTTGACACTCCCTGAAAGCTGCCCGCAAGCACCTGAATGTCCGCCGAAGTCCGGGGCTTGATGCCCTGGGCTTCGGCATTTTGTCATTATGCTTGAAAGCCAGTCGCAACTCATCCAACTCGAGACATCACGATCTCGGCACGAGGAGCTTCCCAATGCGTTCCGAAAGCCATGCCCGCCGACTTCGGCGAATCCGCAATGGATTCACGCTAATTGAGCTAATGGTGGTTTTGGCGGTGATCGGGATGCTCGTGGCACTCCTGTTGCCGGCAGTCCAAAGCGCGCGTGAATCGGCTCGGGCCATGCAATGCAAGAACCAGATGCGTCAGTTCGGCGTGGCGCTCCACGCCTTTGAGTCATCCTATCAGACATTGCCGGCCGGGAATGACGCCGCCAATGGGAATCGCCACTCTTGGTGTACTCGAATCCTTCCTTTTATCGATCAGGCACCGCTTTACAATCGTTACGACTGGACGAAACCTTGGAATGATGCGTCAGGCAACGCCGTGCTCACACAAACCACGCTGCCAATGTTCTTGTGCCCTTCTGAGCCAACGCCAGGGCAGGGAGAGACTGATTATGGCGGGAATCTCGGGACCGTTGGAACGGGACTACCGATTGGTTTCTGCTTCGGAGACGGGTGGGAGTCGGGGGCCTTGACCTACATCAATTTTCCAGCTCCGCAGACGCGGACGCGTCCGGTCAGATTCGGAGAATTTTCAGACGGGCTGAGCCAGACTTTTATGGTCTTTGAAATCGCCGGCCGGTCAACAGCTGGGGCGCGTTGGGGTAACGGCTCGAATTGTCTGGGGATCGAAAATCCGGTCAACGAGAAGATTCTCGGCGAATCAATTACAAGCTTTCATCCCATGGGCGGGCATGCCCTATTCGCAGACGGTCACGTGGCCTTCATTTCCGAGAGTGCGGACCTGACAGTGCTGGAGTATTTGGCCACCAGGAGCCGTGGAGAAGTTGCGGCAGGATTCTGAAAGTTCTTGCCCAAAACGGTGAATGCGCCGGTTCACGAAAAATGTGACACGGTTGCAGAGGCTGAGCAGCGCGCGAACTGCGGCGCGTCGTCTCTAAGACTCGGTCCGACGCCAAGTGCGGTGCCGGCCTGTGTTCGCCTCGAAAGTCACCTGATTGTCCGGGTTACTTCCGCCCGAAGACCATGATCGTGATGTCGTCGTTCTGCGGTCGGCCATCGGCGAACTTGCGGACGTCGGCCAGGATCGTTCGGCCCAACTCGTCCGCGTGCCCCCCCCGGCTGGCCTGCATCAACTCGCGCAGTCGGTCAACCCCGTACAGATCGTCGTTGTGATTCATCGCTTCGCTGACGCCGTCCGTGTAGATCACACAGGTCTCGCCCTTCTCAATGGTGCGCGACAGCACGTCATACGGATATTCGTCGATGACGCCAATCGGCACGCCGACCGCTTCCTCGCCAAACTCCTCGATGCTGCCGTCGGTCTTGCGGATCATGACCGGCATGTGACCGGCGTTGGCGATGTTCATTTCGCCGGTTTCCAGATCGAGGATGATCAGGACGAAGGTGACGAACCGGCCCTCGACCGCGCGCGTACACATCTGGTGGTTGATGCGCAGGATCGCCTCCTGCACATTGGTCACGAACGCCAGCACGTTCGTCACGACGGTGGCGATGCGCGACATGACCAGCGACGCGGGGACGCCCTTCCCCGCCACGTCACCAAACGCCATGCAGACCCGCTTGCCGTCCTCCAGCATGAAGGCGTCGTAGTAGTCGCCGCCGACCGCCTGGGCGGTGTCGTAGGACGCAAAGATTTCCCAGCCGTCCGGCTTGGGGAGTTCGGTGGGGAGCAGCGAGCGCTGCACGCCCATTGCGATGTTCATTTCCTTGTCCTGCTTCTGCTTTTCCATCGCCGTCACGAGCAGATTGGCCTGTTCGTACGACATGGCGGCCTGGCCGGCGACAGCCATCAGCAGGTCGAGGTCTTCCGCCCGGAACTGGTTGAAAGCGTTCTGCGTGTCGATGTTGATCACGCCCATCGGTTCGCCCGCCAGGCTGAGCATCGGGACGCACATCATCGAGCGGATCGTCAGGTTGGAAATCGATTCGCTCGCCTGGAACCGCGAATCGCTGGCCGCGTCGGCCGACAGGATTCCGGTCTTTTGTTCCAGCACGGTCTTGAGGATCGTGCGGCTCAGTTTGACGGTCTCGTCGTCACCGGCGCGCCGGTGCTTCATCGCCTTCGGGACCATCTTGCCCATCGCGGCATCGTTGAACAGCACGCAGCCCCGGTCGGCATGCGGAAAGATGACAAACAGCGTGTCCAGGATCTTGGGCAACAGCGCGTTCAAGTCGGTGGTGCCGGCCAGGGCGCGGCTGATTTCGAGCACCCCCTTCAGCTTGGCCTCGGGATTGACCTCCAGTTTGCCGAACGCCGACGAACGGTCCGCCGTCCCCATGATGGTCGCCGTGTCGTCTTCGCCTTCGCTGACATCCACGTTGAGGTCGGTCCCTCTGCTCACGGCGGCGGACACCGCAGCAGCGGGAACGGCCGGTGCGGGACGCGGCGCGGGCTTGGGGGCGGCGGCCCCTTCCGGTGTTTCGAACCGGAGCAGCACCGGGCCGAGCTTGATCCGGTCGTCGTGGTCCAGCACCGTCGGACCGTCGATCTTCTTGCCGTTGACGAACGTCCCGTTCCCGCTCCCCAGATCCTCGACCACAAACTGATCGCCCCTTTTGACGACCTTCGCATGCTTGCGGGAGACCATGTTCGAGTTGATTTGGAACGTGCATTCGGGATGCCGCCCAATGACGGTCTCCGCCGCCTCCAACTCAAACGGAACCGCCTGACCTTCCTGCAACAAGACGATCTTTGCCATTGTCACTGTCCTGAAATCTGTAGCTGTCTGAAAACTGTCGCTGTCTTGAAATCCCCAAGGAGCCCACCTGGCCCGGATTATTCACCACGGAAAACACGGAATGTCACGGAAGGGAAGTAGAGCAAGGAGTTGCGTGAAAGACTCTCATCACGCTCAACAAACGAAGCGACAGACGGCATGTTGTGTCACTCTTCCACTCCCGTGAAGTTCCGTGTTTTCCGTGGTTCCTCATGAATCACGCGGGCGAGTTGAGGGGGGATTCTATGAAGCGGCAGTGAATCGCGAAAGGAAACGAAGCGTGGGAGGAAGCATGGAAGATGAGGATTTCCATCCCACGCCGTCACCGCAGGTCGTGGCTCAGGATCAGCGCGAGTCGATGGCCGGCGAATGCGGCGCGCGTTCGGGCGGCATGGCCGGCGGCGGTCAGGTAGTCGTCTGACAATTCAATGGTGGCGAGCTTGGTTGTTAGGCCGCGTGAGACTGCCTCGACGGACTCCAGCACTTCGGGTGTGTAGACGTGGCTGCGGCCAACCACGACGCTTTCGGACAACCACGTGAGCGGATTCAAACCGTTCGCTTTCTGGGCGGCGGCCTGCGCTGCCGTCCATTGCGGGGCATTCGCGCGGATCACTCCACAACGACGCCGAATGTCTCCGGCGTCGTATTGCGAACCGAGCAATCCGTCCCACAGCGCGTGGAGGTTTCTCGACTGCTTCGTCGGGATCAAGTTCGCGCCGCGGTCTCCTTCGGGAAAGGCGCCGGCAGCATAGAGGCTCCCCGCATGGCACGGTTGATGGGCGTCGCCAACGAGATGAACCAGCCAGCAGATCGCAATCGCCCGGTCGGATGCCTTGTGGTTCTTGTCCCGCAGCACCGCGCGACAGACTTCGACCGCCTGCGCGATGTGCAACTCCTGCGTCTCCAAGGTGGCCCCCGCCGGAGCCGGGCCGGGGTTCTGGGGGACGTTCTTCGGATTGCCGATCGTCAGTGTGGCACCGAGTTGATAATGCCAGTTGGGCCGGTTGTAGTCCGGCTGTGAGCGGGCGACGTCGGGCCAGTATCCCGCCCGGCCGAACAACCACCGCTCACTTTCTGCCGGAATCAGTGGCTCGACTTCCTTCTGATTGCTCGACTTGGTCCGTGGAGCGAAGTCCTCAGTGAAGCGCGGATGTTCCCGCAGGATGGCTTGCAGTTGCTGCCGCTCCTGCCGACTCAACAGATCGTAGGCCAGCAGGGCGATGATGTGATGTCCCGCTTCATGCCATGCCAAACATGGCTGCACGAGCATGCAGACCATCAAACAGGCGACGATCATTCTCGAAAAGATGACGCTCCGACGCAGACCACGCACACTCACCTCCGGCCTCTTCACCGTAACAACACGACGCACCACCGGCCGGAGAATCGTCCACTCTAACGGGCAGTGCATTTTCGGCTCTCCGCCATTCGTGTTGAAAGTACTGTGACGTGAGCGGCAAGGCGCTAGCCGCCGGTGATTTCCTGCATGACCGGCGGCTAGCGCCCTGCCGCTCAGGGGTGTTGTTCAACAGGAATGGCGGAGAGCCGCATTTTCTAATTCCGAGAGTTGTTCCGAGAGTCCGTACGCAAGTCACCCGAAGCGTAAGCGTGGGCGGTCGCTCCAAGAACGCGACGATGTCAGAGTCTCTGGAAGCAACCCCGCGCGCTGACGCTTTGTGAAGTTGCGACTTTGGGAATTCAGCCCCCAAGGGGAGGTGTTACGCCAGCCCAGGGCAACGCCCTGTTTTGGCGGATTGTCGGGAATACCAAGCCCTGAAGGGGCGGCACTATTCATTCGATCGACATTGGGCCGCCCCTTCAGGGCTCTAAACTCTGTGACGGTCGCGACCCAGGGCGGCGCTCCCGATGGTCGCTTGCCCTGGGCTAACATGGGGCTGCCCCGTTGGGGCGTAAATCCAAAACAGCGCCACTTCAAAACTCACGCTTCGGGTTGCTTGCAGAACTCTCGGAACTTGAACATGCACAGCCCCTAAAACTCTCCGATCACCTGACCGTCACTCTTGCTGGCCAGCTTTTGGAAGGTGCCCATGTCGGGCCCCGGCTTCGAATCGATCGTCTCGTTGACGAACCGAACCGATCCATCGCACATCAACATGTGGACCCCGCCCGCGTGGCGGCTGGAGTACGACGACCAGCCGGCGTTGGGTCGCGAGCGGTGGCTGCTATCGGTCAGGCAATCGTCCTCGTGGCCGTTGTCGGTCACGCCGACCCAGATGCCGGCGCCGCTGGCAAAGCCCCGTTCGCCCACCATAAACGTGTTCGAGGTTCCGTCTGTGATGTGTTGGATGCGGACACTGCTGTTACGTGCGAAGAGACCGCGCGACTTCATCGGCGCATCGACGGCACCCGGCCAGAAGTCACCCAGACCGAGCGGACTCAGGCGCGCCGGAACGTCGCCGTAGTTGCCCGAGTAGTACGATGTCGCGAACTCGCCGCGCAACGGGTTCAGAGTGGGGGCCGGGTCGACCGGGCAGCGGTACACCGGCAGCACGGTTTGAAAAAGCTTGCCGGGCTTGCCGTCCGCTTCGAGCGGTGGCTTGTGGAAGTCGACCTTGTTGTACAGCGGAGCCTGGTCGATATACGGCAGGATGGACGTCTGCCAGCCGATGCGGGCTCCGTGCCCCGGCGCTCCCGCGAGGGAGACCCAGCCCGGCGGAAACGTACCATACGTGTCGTGGTAGTTGTGCAGAGCCAGCCCGAGTTGCTTGAGGTTGTTCTTGCACTGCACG
>JANMLE010000123.1:0-1768 GCA_031372385.1 Planctomycetota bacterium
ATCAGCTCCACGCGATCTTTCGGCGATCGGGGGCGAAGCTGCAAGACTCCCTGTTGGGCGTTGAAGACAGCTTGCAGCTTCAGTCGCGCGCAGATGTCATCCAGGCTCTCCCAAAAAGGCCGGTCGTCGAAGTCGACCCGCAGGGACTGGGTGGCGACTTCACGAGCGTCGTCGCCAAGTTCGACCCGATTGCGGGTCTGGGCGGTGAACTCCTTGAGCAGCGCGGCGATGGTCAGTTCCCCCGAGAGCCGTACGATTGAAGCCTGCGCGGATTCCCGCGCCGCCCGCCGTTCCAGTTGGACGCGAATCCGCTTCACTGACTCACGCACGGCGACGCTGGAGGTCAGCTCCGGAGCGGGGAGGTACGTCAGAACTTCGGGGCCGAGATCGAGCAATGACCGTTCGGCCTGCGACCGCTCGGCCAGCGACTGCGAGTCGAGTTGCTTGATCAGGGCTTCCACAGCGGCGCGGCGTGTCGTCAGCGACGGCGCGGGATCGTCGGCTCCCGCGGTGCTCGCCGGCACAACCGCTGAAATCCGGACCGCCAGCAGTCCCAGTGCCATTGTCAGAACCGTCAATCGCCGCACGATTCAATTCCTTCGGAGTGGCCGCCCAGTCTACAGCCGCGGTTCCCGAACGGAAACCAGTCGTCCCGTGGTTTGATCCGGCGGAGCGGTCCAAACCAAGCTAAGTTTTGGGGAAGCGATGAGAAGTTGTCGGTTGGTGGGGCGTTGATATCCCGCATGCGGAGGAACTGACACATTCAAGTCGTTTAACCCTGAGCCAACGGCGAAGGCGTCGGGTGCCAGCGCCCGATGCGTATGCCGACCGTGCCAGCGGAGACGGACGCTGTTCCTCGCTCCGCCTTCGCCGTTGGCTCAGGGTGAAACGACTCCGTCTGAGACGTGTGAGTGATGACCGCGCGGACAAACGAAGACGCGATGCACGTTTTCGGGAACTGATATTCAAGGGGCGGCCGATGTGGTGGACTCGCTGGCTCGTGGCAATTGGCATGGGGATTGGGACCGTTTCGACGTGGTGTCTCTCCAGCGCCGCGGCGGGTGAACCGGTCGCCCTGCTGGAGGTGAAGATTGGCACGGAGCGTTTGCAGGGACGCATTGCGGCCCACAACGAACAGACCTGCTGGTTGCTGCAGCGTGATGGACGACTGGCCTCGTTTCGCACGGATGATGTCGCGGACTTTCATGAGATTGAGCCCCGCTTCCGGCCGTTTTCGTCACTCGACATCCGCGATCAATTGCAGGCCGAATTCGGACGCGGGTACGAAGTGAGGACGACATCACACTACGTCGTTGTTGCCGGGCGCGGAACCGGGGATCGGTATGCGGAGCTGTTTGAACGCATTTACCGGCAGTTTCATGCGTACTTCACGGTGCGCGGGTTCCGGATGGCCGAACCCGAATTCCCGATGATCGCCGTGGTGTTGCCGAACGAGCGGGCGTTTGTCGACTACTGTGTCGCCGAGGGAGCGCGACCTCAGCCCGGATTGGTCGGGTACTACCTTCCGAGTTCGAATCGGGTGGCGCTCTACGACCGGGCGGCAGTCGGGCAATCAACGGCCGATAACGTCGACGACACGGTCATTCACGAGGGAACGCACCAGGTGGCATTCAACACGGGGGTGCATTCGCGCATCGGGGCGCAGCCGCTGTGGCTTGTCGAAGGATTGGCGACGTTGTTTGAAGCGGACGGCATTCGCCGACGGGAAACGGCGGCCGAGATCGGGGACCGGGTGAATTCGGCGCGG
>JANMLE010000194.1:0-2488 GCA_031372385.1 Planctomycetota bacterium
TGAGCGTGACGTCGTTTCAACGCAATGGAGCCGGACAGCGCCAGGTCACCGGAGCGAAGTCGGTCGTGTGGGCCGTCGCCGACCGGGGAACGCCGCAGCATGAGGCGGTTCACGCCTACTGCCATCAATCGTTCGGCCGGGTCGGACCGACGTGGTATTCCGAGGGGATGGCGGAGCTCGGCCAGTATTGGAAGGAAAAGGAAGAGGGGGTCAACATCCACGACGGAGTGCTGAAGTATCTCAAGTCGCAGGAACCCAAGGAGCTGACCGAGATCGTGGCGGTGGGACAACAGACGGGCGACAGTTGGCAGAACTACTCGTGGCGGTGGGCGCTCTGCCATCTGCTCGCCGCGAATCCCAACTACGCGCCCCGTTTCAAACCCCTCGGCCTGGCCCTGCTGAACGACCAACAGGCCAGCTTCGAGGCGGTCTATGGGCCGATGGCCAAGGAAATCACCTTCGAATACAACTTCTTCCTCAAGCACCTCGACCAGGGCTATCGGGCGGACCTGTGCAGTTGGGATTGGAAGGCCAAGTTCCAGCGGCTGAAGGGAACCGGATCGGTTCAGGTGAAGATCGACGCCATGCGCGGCTGGCAACCCGCCCGCGTCGCGGTCAAGGCGGGCGACAAGCTGTCAATCACGACGACTGGCGAATGGGGACTGGTCAAGTCCGGCAAGAAACTGACGGCCGATGGCGACGAGGATGGCAACGGGAAACTGGTCGGAATCCTGTTCGAGGATTACCAGCTCTCCGAGCCGTTTGAACTGGGAGCAACCTGTGAATGGGAAGCCCCCGGTGAAGGCAACCTCTTCCTGCGCTGCCGCGACGATTGGAAGTCGATCGCCGACAACAGCGGCTCGGTCACGGTGAAGATCAAGCTGGCTGACTGATCCAATGATCAGTGCCATCATCTCCAACTGCAGACGTCGTCGTTCGCGCCATCGTCATTGGTCTTGTCGGGCCCGGAGGACCAAATGGCCGGCCCCGGAAAATTCGGGGCCTTGGTGGAGGTGCCGTCCTTGTTGCACTCATAGTGAAGAGTCATACCCCAAGCATCCTTGGGCTCCGACTTCAAATAGGGGCTGATCGGCCTCCCGGACGAATCGGCACCAGGATTGGTGAGCAGTCCAATGGCTTCGTTGGCGCCTCCCTCCGGATACATGCCATCGTGGGAAACGGCAAACTGCTCAGCCGCATCGGCGAACGATTTGATGCTCATCTTCGTGGTCTTGACCATCGCCTCACGCTGCCGTCCCAGCAGGTTGGGGACAACCATCGCCGCGATCACCCCCAGAATGGCGAGCACGAGCAGAACTTCCGTCAAGGTAAAGCCGCGGCGGCGGGAGACGGGTCGGCGGGAATTAGGAGCAATCGAACGAGTCATGGCAGTCATTACCTTCCAAACAAACGGGGTCGGGAATCAGAGTTCATCATCGGGGGCATTCTAGTCTCCCAAGCCGATTCCGGAAACGGGGGGACTGGTGGCGAATGATACGACATACCTGCGGGATCGCGCCACAGTTTCAGGTTATCTTTAGGCTCGCAGGTGAGAGACGATGCCGTTTGATGCCGCACCCGAGACACACTTCGCGCGGACTTGCCAGAGACGTTTAACCGCAACGCCATCGGCGTGCGCGCGAACCACGGCTCGCTCCCGCCTGCGCGCACGCCGATGGCGTCGCGGTTAAACGAAACCGTCCTACTCGGGACCGCGTGAGGCACCAACGCTCAACCGACCGCCGACGAACTGTTGAAGATCGGCAGCATCAGGGCCAGCAGCACGAACAGGATCACCCCCGCCATGATGACCAGCATCAACGGCTCCAGCAGTCGCACGACCAGGTCCAATTGCCGGTTCGTCTGACGCTCCATCTTGTCGGCCACCGTCACCAGCACCTGTTCCAGATTGTTGGCCTCTTCGCCGACCGAGATCATTTCGATCACGTCCTCGGGGAACTGTTTGCATTCCGCCAGCGGCTGTGCCAGCGAACGCCCGGACGACACGTGTTCGGCGGCTTCGGCGATCGCCTCACTGAGAACCCGGTTGCCGGTCGCATCCTTGGCGATTCTCAGCGAGTTCAAAATGGGGACGCCGTTGTGCAGCAGCGTGCCGAGCACCCGGCAGAATCTCGCGATGGCCAGGCTGCGCACCACGTGACCGATGCCGAACAGCTTCAGTCGAAACGCGTCGAACCGTTTGCGGCCGGCGGCGTCGGAGAATTTTTTCTGGATCACAATGAACAGCACGGGGATTGCGATCAACACCAGCCAGCCTCGCCGCTGCACTTCGTTGCTGACCGCCAACAGAGCCACCGTCGCCCACGGCAGCGTGCCGTCCTCGCGCATCCGGTCGAACAACGGCTCGAATTTCGGCACGAAGAAGACCAGCATGCCGACCAGGATCAACGATCCGATCACCACCAGGAACGCCGGATAGGCCATCGCGCCCAGCACGCGTCCCTTCAAATCCTCCTGATGCTCGGTG
>JANMLE010000217.1:0-8466 GCA_031372385.1 Planctomycetota bacterium
TCTGTGGCGTCGGGAGACAGCCCGTCTGTTTGCTCTCCGTAGTGGTGCTCGAATTCCGCCGCGCATTCGGCACAGAATTCCGACGAGTCGAAGTTCATCGTGTAGCCGATGCGGGGGAGATCGGGGTGCGTGCCGTGTTCACGCAGGATTTCATTGACGAGCAGCACGTATCCGGACCGGGGGGTGAAGTGTTCACACATGTGAAACGCCACGTTGTGCAGTGCCAGTTGCATCAGGATCGTGTTGAACAGTCGGGTCACCTGCTCGTCGTCGAGCGAACTTTCGGGGGGCAACTGGATCGGCGGATCGAACAGAGACGACAGGGGGACATCCTTGTCGCCATCGAAGACCTCGTCCCACTCCTTCCACTGGGCCAGCGTGGCTTCATCGGGTTCGGCACGCCAGGGGGGCGATGCCGCCCCCAGACTGGCGTCGAGATCCGGGGGGAAGAGACCGAAGGGGTCGTCTTCTTCGTCGATGTCGTCGGTTGGTCCGCGATTCCAGGGCTCGACGTCCGCGTCATCCGTGGGCTCGAACGAAACGCCCGGCGATCCCGGTTCGAACAGTCCGAGTTCGTCGCGCAGATTCTCAAGCTCGCCGTCGGCATCGACTTCGTCCAACTCATCTTGGGTGGGGAGATCGTCATCGTCCACCTCGTCGCCAGCCTCGACATGCACGATGATCGCGTCCTTCACCTCGACGACGGTGTGACCGTTCTGCCCGTACCACTCCAAGTACAGCCCCGATGAAAGATGATTCGCGGTCATTTTTCCGGGGACGCCGATTTGCATCCACGCCAGCCGCAGTTCGTTGGCCTGGTCCTCGGTGAGGGGTGTGGAGTCCGCCGGCGGAAGCGAGTACGCCTCGAAGCGGATGTGCTGCCCCGCCAGATCCTCACTGCAATTCCCCGTAAGTTGCAGGACGATCGGCCGGTCGAACTCACGCAGCGTCAGATATCCGTGGACGGAGTTCTTCCGCGTGTTGATGATTTCACCACTGCGGACGTGGTCGGACAAATTCAATGTCATGGCATCACTCTCGGAGGCAGTGAGTCGTGTCACGTTGAGATGGCGGAATGCGGCAACGTTACGGTCGGTGTCATCGTTCCGAAGTCTCAAGACTTCGGCCGCGTGTTGGTGTCGGCGGTGGCAGCATGGGAAACAGCGTCTTCATGTTGGCGTCGGTGAGCGGCGAGCCGTATTCGCACGGCTCGAAGGCTTCGACATACCGGATCTTCCGTCCCCGTTCCTCGCCGTACGTTTGCACGATCAGGTCGCGGTAGCGGTCGGCCAACGGGCCGTTGAAGTTCTGATAGAACTCTTTCAGGTACGCCCGCTGTGCGACCGGATCGGTGGGAAAGTCCTGCTCCTGGCACATCGTGTAGGGGAGCCACTCGTAGAACTGGCAGCGGTGACATTCCATCTGGTCGAGGATCGAGTCGAGCACCGGTTCGACGTCGATCACCACGGTCGGCGCGAACGGAGCCGGTCGTTGAAAGTGGTCGGACAGGTAGGCGATGACGGGATTGACCCGCAGGGCCGGCACTTCGGGAACGATGTGCGGCACGATGACCATGTACGCCGCATCGCAGACGAGTGTCGACGTGGCGCGGTGGTCCGGGTGATAGTCGTTCGGCCGGTGAGTCAGGATCAGGTCCGGCTGGAAACGGCGGATCAGGCCGATCAATTCGAATCGCGCGTCCAGAGTCGGCTGCAACCGGCCATCGCGGTTGTCCAGCACGTCGTATTCGATCCCCATCAACCGGGCGACAGCCTGGGCCTCGGCCTTGCGGGTCGCCGCCAACTCCGCGGGCTGCAACCGCTGGTGGCCCGCTTCGCCGTTGGTGACGCTGACGTACTTCACTTGGTGCCCGGCCGCGCGGTACATGGCGGTCACGCCGCCGGCCTTGATTTCACAGTCGTCCGGATGCGCGCCGATCACCAGAATGCGGAGCGGTGTCGTGGTGGTCATGATGCTACTCCCGTTTCTCTCCATCGCGCAGCGCGAAGATTCTTAGCAGTTCGTCGTCCTGTCAATCGGCCCCCACACCCAAAACCAAAACCCCCAAGAAGGGGGAGAGGGGACAAGAAACGCATTCATCTGACTTTGCTACCCACTGTCCACCATCCACTACCCACTTGGGTTTTGGAATCGACCGACCGCGTTGCATTCTGAGCGTCCCTCGCGAAAATGGAAGTCAGACGAACGCCTTTCACGAAAGAACCATCATGCAACTTCCCGTCTTGTTCGCCATCGAACCTGTGCCGGTCGAGGAAGACCCGCTCGATCTGATGGACGAGATCGACGCACTGAAGAAGGAACAGGACGCGGTGATCCTGGCCCATTTTTATGTCGGCGGCGACCTGCAGGACATCGCCGACTTCACCGGTGACAGTCTGAAGCTGGCCCGCGACGCCACGCAGGTGCCGAATTCGACGATCGTCTTCTGCGGTGTCCACTTCATGGGGGAGTCGGCCAAGATCCTGGCCCCCGAGAAGACGGTCCTGATGCCGGATCTGCTGGCGGGATGCTCGCTGGCGGAAAGTTGTCCGGCCGACCGGCTGGCGGCGTATCAGGCGGAACTGCGGGCGGGTGGCCATGACTTTCAGACGGTCGCGTACATCAACACGTCGGCGGCGGTGAAGTCGCTGTGCGACTGGATCGTGACCAGCGGGAATGCCCGCGAGATCATCGACCGCGTTCCCGCCGACAAGGAGATTCTGTTCGTCCCCGATCAGAATCTGGGCCGCTACCTGAGCTCCGTCACCGGCCGGCCGATGATTCTGTGGCCAGGCTCCTGCATGGTCCACGAGGTGTTCAGCATCCAAGATCTGCTGCGGGCCAAGCGAAACAATCCCGGTGCGATCGTGCTCGCGCACCCGGAATGTCCGGAGAACATCTTGGAGATCTCCGACTTCATCGGCGGCACCGAGAAGATGCGGAAGTACGTGGCGTCGATCGCCGAGAAGCGGACGTTTCTCGTGGCGACGGAAGCGAACATGATCCATCCGCTGATGAAGTCCGCTCCGCAGCACGAGTACATCCCCGTCCCCGGCATCATGACTTCGACCGGAGAAACGTGCGCCTGCAACCGCTGCCCGCACATGGCCCGGAACACGCTGCAAAAGGTCCGGGACTGCCTCAAAAACCGCAGTCCGGAAATCGTCTGGCAACCGTATTTCGCGCAAGCCCAAGAGGTGTTGAAGCGGAGCCTGCTGCAGTAGCGGATGTGATCACAGCGGAGAATCCAGCGCGGGCTTCGCCTCACACCAAAGTAGCCTTCATCGCTCCGCGTGAAGATAGCCGAGTCCGCAGTTTGGGGTCGGGTGTTCGGTTTTTCGAAATTGGAGGGAGGGCAGTCTCATTTGGGCATCCAAATCCGCTTCCCGCCAATTCCGAAAAGCCGAACACCCGACCCCTGTTTGCGAAACTTGACTCAATGAGTCAAGTTTCAAACTCGAAGAAGTCTAAGAGCATCACCGGGCTGACTCACTTCATTACTGTTGCCCCGCTCCGCCGGGGACTCCTTTCGGAAAAGGTCTGCATCTCATGCCCCACTCGCCGCCAAACCCGGCCCCCCGCGTCCCGTGGCTGTTGTCGGCGTCGCTGATCGTCATCGTCGCCGCGGCGCTTGTCGGGATGTTCTTTTTCCTGCGAGACAATGGCCCCCCCGGACCGCCGCAGGGAGGCAAGACCGAGAACAAGAACAAGAAGCTGACGCGGGACGAGTCGCTGGAACTGCTCGCGCTGCGAAACCGCGCCCTCGGACATCTGGAGAACCACGAGTTCAGACTGGCGGAGCCGTTGCTGCTGGAGATCATCCGCCGATTGCCCGACGACTTGTTTGGTCCGCGGAACCTGACCATCTGCCGCGAGACGGAGATCGAGACGCTCGATCCGCAGAAAGTCGAGCAGCGAACTGCGGCCTTGAAGCGGGCTCGGGAAGCGGCCGACCAACTGAACCTGATCGAAACCAATTCGCATGTCGCGCTGGTTCTGGCCGCCCGCGTCGCGGTCCGCGAGGGGGACAACAAACGAGCGGAGATCGCGCTGCGCCGGGCCACGGAACTCGCGCCGAAATCGGCACCGGTCTGGTACGAACTGTACCAACTGAATCCGACGGCACCGGGTGAGCCGCCTGCGAAGGAGACTGTCGACGCGCTGCGCAAAGCGTACGAACTCGAACCCGACAACCTGTTCGTGCTGAAGGACTGGCTGGTGATGCAGGTTCAACTGAAGGAGCCCGGCACTGCCGACACCGTGGCCGCGGCCAAGCAGACGATCGCGCCGTTTGTCGACGTGATCAAGACGAACACCCGCCTCGATGTTGAAGTGCTGCTCGACAAGCTCGCACAGGCGATCACCGACGAGCAATGGCCGGTGGCGGTCAGCACGTCGTTCACGGTCCGGAATCTGATCGTGTCGGAGTCGGCCCGGGATGACCGGTATGTCCGGTTGAATTCGTTGGAGTACCTGCTGCCTGATTACGGCCCCTCGTTTTACGAACGGGCGGATCTGCCGTTGGCAACTTCCGATCGTGTCCTACCGGTGAAGTTCGTCTCTGTCGCCGCGCGGTCGGTGACGATCCCTGCCGGCGCGCGGGATGTGGTGCCGGTGGACTTTGACCTTGATGTGCAAACGGACTGTGCGGCGCTGCTCAAGGACCGGATCGTCATCACGTATCCGCTCGCGCCCCAGTCCGCCGATGAGCAGCCGACCACAATCACTCTGGAAATCGGGGAGGGATTTCAGGGACTGCTGGCGGTGGATCTGGATGACGACGTCGATCGCAAGCTGCAGGAGAAGTTGAGGCAGGGGTTGGTCAGCGGGCTGGCCGATCCGGATCTGATCGCGTTCGGTCCGGCGGGAATCAAGCTCTTCGAGAATCTTCAACAGGCGGGTGACACTCAGCGGGAGTTCCGCGAGAAGCCGGTCGGTGAAGCAATGGCCGAGTTGCGCGATGTTCGAGCCGTCGTTCCCGCGGATCTCGATCTGGATGGCGATCTCGACCTGCTGACGATCGCGTCCCGACGGATTCAAATGTGGTCGAATCGCGGGAACTGGAGCTTCGCCGAGATTACCGCCCGATCCCAATTGTTTCCGGACAATTTCTTTCCGATGGCGGCCGTTGTCGTCGATTGGGATCGGGACACTGATGTGGACATCCTGGTCGCGGGAGCTGCGGGGTTCGGCCTGCTGGAGAACCTCCGGCACGGACGATTCCGCTGGCGCAACTTGGAGGGCGACTTCGCCAATCTGAAGGGATCGAATTCGCTGCTGGTCGAAGACATCGGCGGCAACGGTTCGTGGAGCGTGATCGGTGCCGGTGCCAACGGGGTGCATGCCGTTCTGACGCAGACGACCATCGCCGGTGTCGTGTCGTCGCGGCGTGCGATCCGCGTTATCGAGACGCCCGTCGACAAAGCTCTGTCGTGGGACTTCGACAATGACGGTGTGCGTGATTTGGTGGTGTTGGCCGACGCGAGCGTCACCTGTTGGCGTGGCTTTTCCAATGGTGAATTTGCCCCGTCTCACGGCTTCGGACCGCTCAGACTGGGGGAGGATCGTCCGCTGGGCGTGCCCAAGCGTATGCTTGACCAGTTCTCGGCCGATGGCGCGCGCGGTGATCCGAGAGATATCACGGCGGTCGCGATCTGTGATGTCGACCGTGATGGTGATGAAGATCTGCTCGTCGGTTCGGCCGCCGAATCGGGTTGGCGGTCGAACGACGGCGGCAACGCCAACGGCTGGCTCGATGTGACGCTGGTGGCGGAACAGGTCAAACCGAACGAACAGAACTACAGCAAGCGCGTCAACTACTCCGGGATCGGGTCGACGATTGAGGTGAAGACCGGCTCCGGCTATCAGGCCCGGGTGGTTCGGGGAACGGTGACTCACATCGGTTTGGGACCGAACACGAACGCCAACGTCATGCGGGTGCTGTGGACGAACGGCGTTCCGCAAAACAGGGTGTCGCCCGCAGCGAACCAGGTGATCTACGAAGAGCAGAAGCTGATCGGTTCCTGCCCCTACCTGTACACGTGGGACGGTACACAATTCGTGTTCTTCACGGACCTGATGTGGAACGCGCCGCTCGGTTTGAAGTTCGCCGAAGATGTCGTCGCCCCGTGGCGCGAATGGGAATACCTCAAGGTTGACGGAGACAAGCTGCGGGCGAAGGACGGCCTGTATCAGTTGCGGGTGACCGCCGAGTTGTGGGAGATCGAGTACTTCGACGAGATCAAACTGTTCGCCATCGATCATCCCGCCGGAACCGAGATCTTCACCAATGAAAAGGTGGGGCCACCGTCATTGGCCGAACACAAGATCCACACCGTTTCGACACCGCATCGGCCCGTGGCGGCGAAGGACACGCGCGGGCGCGATGTCCTCGATCAAGTGATCGCGCGCGACGGGATCTACACCAAGACGTACGATCGGAAGATCGCCCAGGGACTGACGACCGAGCACTTCTTGGAGCTCGATCTTGGGGAATGGCGGCGCGCGGTCAACGACACGCCGCCGGGCAATACCAACCCGAAGCGTGAGCGAGGGAATGACGCCGAAGATCCAGCGACGAAGCCACCGGTCGTGACGTTGTTTCTGACCGGGTGGATGTATCCCGGATGCACATCGCTGAGTGTCCAGCACTCGCAGAATCCGGATCAGGCGAAGCCTCGCCCCCCTGCGTTGCACGCCGTTGATTCGCAGGGCCGGTGGCGCGAAGTTCGTCCGTTCATGGGCTTCCCCGGTGGCAAGACCAAGACGATCGCGGTGGACATTTCCGACGTCTTCGCAGCGGACTCGACCGACCACCGGCTGCGGATCGTCACGAACATGGAGTTCTACTGGGACGCGGCGTTCTTCACCGTTGATGACCGGCCGGTCGAGTTCCGGCAGATGGAACTGCCGCTCGTCACGGCGAATCTGCGGGACCGCGGCGGAGTCTCGCTGCGCACGTGGCCGGCCACTGGGAACGGACCCGAGCTCTTCGACTATCAACAGCTCGTCGCCGGCGACATGTGGCCGCCGATCGCCGGCGCGTTCACCCGGTTCGGTGACGTGCTGCCGTTGCTGACAACGCGCGATGATCATCTGGTCGTCATGCATCCCGGTGATGAGATCGAACTCGCGTTCGCCGTCCCGCCCGCGCCGCTGCCCGCGGGATGGGTGCGGGACTTCGTGTTGTACAACGTCGGGTGGGACAAGGACTGCGACATGAACACCGTCTACGGTGAAACGTCGGAGCCGCTCCCCTTTCGCGACATGACCGCCTACGCGCATCGCGACGGCGCGGCCCGGCCAATGGACGAGGCATACATGCGGTATCTCAAGACCTACCAAACCCGCACGCGCGCCCGGGGACCGTTTTGGAATGAACTGCGGCGGTAGGACAGGTTTTTTACCTGTCCGTGGAACAATTTGACCAAACACGGACTGGTAAGAAACCTGTCCTACGAGGGGGATCGATTCTGTTCGCAGAACGTCGCCAGCGGTTCTTGGATCGCGGCCAGTTGCTGCTGCAGCGTGGTGAAGATCGTGCCGGCTTCGCCGAGGTTGGCCTGTCGGCCAAGCTCTTCCAGTTGCTTGGCGGATTCCGCGGCGGCGGTGGCACCGATGGCCAGCAACTCGCCCTTCAGTGAATGGGCCGCTCGCTGCAATGGGACGCCCTGTTGCGACTGCAGTGCCGCGGTGATCGCTGCGACGCTGCCGGGCAGCCCCTCCAAAAACGCGCCGATGACATCGGCGAGCAACTGTCGGTCGCCGTCGATTCCTTCGAGAGCCTGGTTCCAATCGATGACCGGTTCCCGTGCTGCCGCATCGTCCGGGGCAACCGGTGTGGTCGACGTGTCGTGTGCGGAGTCGTCTGCGGAATCATCAAAGAACGACAACAGCTTTTCGGCGATCTGCCGGGCGCGGATGGGCTTGGACAAGTACTCGTCCATTCCCGCCGCGAGGCAGCGTTCGCGGTCACCCGTCATGGCATGGGCGGTCATCGCGATGACAGGGATATGCGTGCCGGTCTGCTGTTCGAGTTGTCGAATGGCCTGCGTGGCTTCCAGTCCGTCCAATTCCGGCATCTGCACATCCATCAGAATGAGGTCGAACGGCTGCGATTCCCAGAGCTTCACCGCCTCGCAGCCGTTTGACGCCACGGTCACCTGGTGACCCTGCCGCGTGAGCACGCCGACGGCCAGCTTTTGGTTGGCGAGATTGTCTTCCGCCAGCAGGATCTTCAGCGGGCGGACGCTGACTGTCGGGGAATGCACGCCGTTGTCGCGGACGGCGACGCGCATCACCTCGACACCCAGCGTCGTCACGATGGCATCGAACAGTTCCGACTGTTTCAGCGGCTTCATCAGGCGTGCGGAAATCCGCAGTTGCTCGCGGCGGTCATTGTCCCCTTCGCGGCCCCCCGAGGTGAGCATGATGATCAGCGTGGACTCCAGCGTCGGTTCGGCGCGA
>JANMLE010000220.1:0-2896 GCA_031372385.1 Planctomycetota bacterium
GGAAGATTTGAGACAGGAAAATTCCAGACGAAAGGCGCAGAGTTGGAACCTATTTTCCTGTCCAACATTTTCCTGTCGACATTTGGTTGCGGCTGAGGGCCGCGCTGTGAGATTCGTGGTGAATAATCCGGACTAAGTCTGAATTCTCACGACCGCCCACTTCGGACGGCACTTCGCCCGACCTGTTGGAGCGCTCACGCGATTCCCTCGTCGGTCGCCTGAAAGACCGGCAGGCGCAGCCGCCAGCGGATGGCGGCCAGGCGCAGCAGCAGCGTCACACCGGCCCCGAACACCAGGTTGAATCCGTGTCCCGGCCACAACGCCGCAGCCCCGAGATACGCCAGACTGCCGATGAGCGCGGCCGTGGCGTACAGGTAAATTTGTGGTCGAAACACCAGCGGAACTTCGCCGAGCAACACGTCACGAAAGATGCCGCCGGCCACTCCCGTGACGATGCCAAACAACGCACAGATCGCGCTCGCTTGGCCCAGGCTGAACGTCTTGTGAGTCCCCGCCATCGCGACGAAGGCCAGGAAGATGGCGTCGGTGATCAGGAACGGGGTCGACGACGGATTCAAGAACCGCGCCAAGCAGATCGTCAGCGTCGCGGCGGCCACCCCCGAGATCACAAACGAATGGTCCTGAATCCAGAACACCGGCTGGTCGAGCAGCACATCGCGCAGCGTCCCGCCCCCCACGGCGGTGACCAGCCCGAGCACGATGACTCCAAACCAGTCGATCCCTTTGCCCCGCGCGGCGAGCGCACCGGTCGCCGCCCCGAACACGACCGACAGATGTTCCATCACGTAGACGTAACGCACGGCGTGTACTCGATTCCGTCAGATTGTTCGACCGGAGCCCAGCGTCCCGGTGAGTGTCATGTGTGGATTGCAACCCGATCGCAAGGGTTGGGTTCACTGCAGCGCATGGTGGCACCGCGTCATCGTCGCATCGCCGGATGCTGCGTCTGAAACTGCCTGCCCGCAACAATGTCGTTGATCATTAAGACGCCGGACAGGACCAAAGTAATTGCGCCCATTCGCCGGTAACGACCGGGACCGACAGCCAGCGGCACTGCGGCGAAAACTGACATGACCGCATACCAAGGCCAAGAATTGCCGGGGGCCGACAGCAAGAACACTGAGAGGACGAGCAGCACGACGAATACAACGAGAGAGATCTTGGAAATGCGTTCGTTCATGAGCGGTCCAACATCATTGGTGATCGGTTTGAACGTCTTGTCCTTGTGCCGGGGTTTTAACCGGAACCGGGTTCTTGGCAAAGCCCGGCCACGATTGGGGAGTGGGTCAGTGTGGGTGGCACGCCCTGAGTCTTCGAAGGGCGTGGGTCGAGGCACCACGTCGTTCCCACGCCCTTCGAAGACTCAGGGCGTGCCACACGAGTTCCGTTTTCAAACTGACCGACTTCCCACGATTGCGTCGCGTCACTCAGTCTGCGAAAACGTCGCCTCGATCGAATCCCCGGTGACGACTCACGGAGCCCCGCCATGTCCGCCCTGTTTCTAGCCTGTTTGTTGGCGAGCGCGCCGGAATCGGTGCCCGTCGGCAAGGCGACGATCGATGTTCCCTGCGCGGACGTGACGTTGAAGCTGTTCACCTACAAGCCGGCCCACTTCCGCGACGGGCCGATGTTGATGGTCTTCCACGGTGTCCTGCGGAATGCCGACGAGTACCGCGATCACTCGATCGCGATGGGCGACCGGTTCGGCGCGTTGATCGTCGCGCCGCTGTTTGACGAGAAGACGTTTCCCAAGCCGAAGTACCAGTTCGGCGGCATCGTGCAGGACGGCAAGGCGGTGCCAGCGGACGAGCGAACCGGTGAGTACGTCAATCGGATCGCCAAAGAGATCCGCCGGCGCGAGGGCCGTCAGGACATGCCCTACGCCTTGATCGGTCATTCGGGGGGCGGTCAGTTTCTGGGACGGTTGGCCGCGTTCGTGAAGACCGACGCCCAGCGGATCGTAATCTCCAACCCCAGCAGCTACACGCTCCCCACGGTGAAGGCCGAGTTCCCCTACGGGTTCGGCGGCCTGCCCGAAGAGTTGCAAACCGACGAACTGTTCAAAGCCTACCTGGCCCAGCCAGTGACCATCTATGTCGGCTCGAAGGACATCGTGCGCGACGAGTACTTCGACGATTCCGAAAAGGCCGACGCGCAGGGTCGCTCACGGTTCGAACGGGCCAAGAACGCGTACGAGGTCGCCAAGCGCCTGGCCACAGAAAAGGGCTGGCCCTTCGGGTGGAAGCTGGTCGTCGCCGAAGACACCGAGCACGACCACGAAAAGATGTTCAACCACGCCGACTGCGCCAAGGCACTGGGCTGGAAGGCGCGGGAGAATTGATAACGGACAATTGACAATGGATAACGGCCGGGGCGTTGTGTTCTCCTGCGTTGTCAATTCTCAATCATCAATTGTTCACTCGCCACTGCGATCGCTCTTTGATCGAGCGTCCGTCGCAGCCACAGCGCCGCTCCCAGGGTGCCGGCCCCGGCGATCGTCACGGCGACGAGCGCTCGCCAGTCGCCGTGGCTCCACGGGTGATTCGAGACGGTGACCGAGTACGCCAGCAGGGCCAGCAACGGTACGAACTGCGGCAGCAGAGCCTCTTGAACGATTCGCCAGAGGCTGACGTCCAAGCGTCGAAGTGCGTAGGGCAGCAGGATGCACAGTTCAAACAGAACCACGGGGATCGCCGTGCCCCAGGCGACTCCTTCGATGCCAAATGACAGGCAAAGCGTGATGCTCAGGCCGAGGTTTGTGAAGGCTTCGCCCAGATAGATCAGCGCGGGAACCCGCACGTGTCCGCTGCCGAACAGGAAGGCCCGCAGGATGCCGCACGGCAGCGCGATCAGTTGCGCTCCCAGCAGGACCATC
>JANMLE010000275.1:0-1105 GCA_031372385.1 Planctomycetota bacterium
CGTGGCGGCGATCGTCGTCGCGGCGCTCGGCTGCGGCGATCTGTCGAACCGCTACCTGCAACAGGCGCTGCTGGTCGTCATCGGATTCGGTGCGATCGGAGCGGTCGACGACTGGATCAAGATCACCTCGCACAAGCGCGGAGTCACCGCGCGCCAGAAGTTCGCCGCGCAAATGGTCCTGGCGCTGGCGATCTGCTACTGGCTGTACACGGTGCAACTGAGCCAACCGCAGGGACTCGAACTGATCTTTCCGATCGGCCGTCACCGGCTGTTCATCGGCGCGGCCTTCATCGCCTGGGCCGCGTTTGTCATGGTCGGAAGCTCGAACGGAGTGAATCTGACCGATGGCTTGGACGGACTGGCGGGTGGCTGCCTGGTCCTCGCCGGGTCGGCGTTTGCGGTGCTGACGTACCTGAGCGGTCACCGCGTGATGGCCGAGTACTTGGACATTCCGCACATGGTTGGCGCCGGCGAATTGTCGGTGCTGTTCGCCGCGATGGTTGGGGCGATGCTCGGGTTCCTTTGGTACAACTGCCACCCCGCCGAGGTCTTCATGGGCGACACCGGTTCGCTGCCAACCGGTGCATTGCTGGGCTACGGGGCGCTCGTCATTCGACAGGAAGTCCTGCTGGTCATCATCGGCGGAGTCTTCGTCGTGGAGACACTCAGCGTGATGGCCCAAGTGGCGAGTTTTCGTCTGACCGGCAAGCGGGTCTTGGCCTGCAGTCCGCTGCACAACCACTTCGTCTTTCGCGGCGACCCGGAGACCAAGATCGTGGTCCGGTTCTGGATCAGCTCGGCGCTGCTGGCCCTGCTGGGTGTCGCGAGCCTGAAGATCCGCTGACAGGATTCAGTGGCATCTCTGGGCCGTAGGACGGATTTCCAATCCGTCCGTCCATCTCGTCTCGCATCGACGGACGGATTGGAAATCCGTCCTACGTCATTGGTGGCGAAGCGCGGTCAGCAGCCGGTCGATTTCCGACGGGGTGTTGTAGTGCATCAACCCCACACGGACGACACCCTGTGGTTCGAGTCCGAATGCCTCGGAGACCTGCAGCGCGTAGAAGTTGCCGTGTCCGACGAACAGGCCCTGGTCGCCCAATCG
>JANMLE010000294.1:0-3147 GCA_031372385.1 Planctomycetota bacterium
CGTGCAGGTCGAGCTTCACCGCTTCGTCCGGAGCGAACTGCGTCTTGTTGGTTGACGCGAAATCGATGTCGATCCGCTCCTTCAACTGTTGGAACAGGACCGGCGGCAACAGCGAGGCCCATTGCTCGGGCTCGCCCAGTCCGTTGACGATCTTGGTTTCGGCGAACAGGTGCCGCAGGTAGGTCTCGTTGATGTACGGCTCGAACTCTTTGGTGCTGGCGGCATCGACGAAGAAGTGCGCCAGGTAGCGGCGGACCAGCGGTTCGTCGTTGCCGATCGGAGCCAGCAGCGTCACGCCGCCGTAGTTGGCGTTGAGGTCGCAGGCGAACCGCTTCAGGTCTTCCGACTCTTGCATCACCTTCGACAGGTAGCCGACGTGCCGCGGGAGCTTCAGGTATTCGATCAGCCGGTCCTTGTTGTACTGACCCCGCAACTGATCGAGGACCAGCCGGTGATACAGGACATGCGCCTTCAGTGAGTTATGAATCGGGGAGAGCCGGTTCGCGAAGGCCGTCAGCCGGTCCAGAAACGCTTCGAGCAACTTCTGATCGTGCCGCCAATCCTCGTCGGCCCCCGGTTGCAGCTTGGTCAGATACGTCGTGACAAAGTTCTGCTGGTTGAGCAGGTCGGCCTTCAGCTTCAAGAGCTCCTCCAACTGCACCAGCAGCAACTGGCGGTGGATGCCCATCGAACCGAAGCCGCCCGAGTTGAGATGGTTGAGGTCGTCGGCGATCAGCTTCAACAGAGTGTCGTAGTCCGGCCGTTGAATGCGCGACACGAAGTTCCGGCGGCGGTTCGGATTCATGGCCGCCGCCGCGACCCAGTCCAGCGCCGAGTCCTCGAAGGCATCGAGGTTGTCGATCGAATGCGCGTCCGCCCGCTGGAGGTACGCCGCACGCGCAATGTGCTGCGCGTCCAGGCTCGTCGGCAGGTTGGGTTCGACGCCGAGTTGCTCGCGCTGGTGCCCGTAGTTCAGGTTCAGCCGCTGCCGCAGATAGTTCAGCGAATCGTTGGAAGATTTCTCGTAGGACAGCAGTGCCAACCGAGTCTGGATCTCGGTCAGCCGGGCGGTCTGCTTATGCCGCTCGTGCCACGGGGCGAACAGTTCGCGCGCCTTGTCGAACTGCTCGGAGCTGAGGTAGTGCAGCGCATGAAAGTAGTAGTAATCCTCGGTGCCGGGGATCAGTTGCTTCAACACCACAGACCGGTCCGGCGCGAGCGAGAAGTCCTCGACGAACTCAATTTCCCCACCCCAACCGATCGACGCCAGGGCCAGCATGAACGCTCCAGCGGATAGAACGCGGCGCATAAGTTTCTCCTGTGGGAATTCCATGTTCGGCACGGCAAGCGTGTGAAGTCGGTGGGAGGACGATCCCCGTCAGCGGAATCGTAGGTTGTGCAACCGGGTTGTGACGAGTCTCGGGAACGAAAGTTCCCGCGAAACGGGGGAACCGGAGACAGAGTGCCGATCGTCGGGGGCGGCGTCAATCGGTCACAGGCTGCGGCAGCGTGTCAACAGTTTGTGTGGCACGTCCTGAGTCCTCGAAGGGCGTGGATCGAGGCACAGTGTCATTCCCACGCCCTTCGAAGACTCAGGGCGTGCCACACGAGTTCCGTTTTCAACGGCCCCACCACCCACACCACTGAGCCGGGCGCGGGAAAGCGGATTCTGAAGCCGGGTCACATTCTGAAGTCGCCGTGCGCTGCCCGCCGTTCACTCCGCATGACCGCAGGCGCTTGTGCCACGGGATTCGAGCCGTCTATTTCGGAAATCTTCCGGAATCGGTTTGCCCCGGCGGAAACGTGACCTAGGTTCATGGTATCGGCGACAACAAATCGTCGTCCGGTGGAACGAAAGTTCATGTTTGGGGTGCGGGAACGTTGGTGAACGCCGCGGTGTAGCGACGTTCGGAAAAACGTTCCAAGGGATATTGCCGGCGTCTCTGGTGCGGGACGTGGCAAGTGTATGGCAGAGAGGGAAACCATGACCAAGTTTGTGACCAGCATTAAGAATTTCCTGGTGTCCGAAGACGGCCCGACCGCCGTTGAGTACGCGATCATGCTCGCGCTGATCGTCATCGTCTGCATCGGTGCCGTTCAGAGCATCGGCCAGAGCGCCAACACCAAGTTTGGTGCCGCCAACACCGCGTTGAACATGTGATTCCGCCTGGGCGGGGTTCGAATTCTCATCCGACCAGCCGGCGAATCCTGTTCGTCGGCTGGACGGGTGATTTTACTGTTTCGCGCCGATCCACAATTTGCGCGAAGTCGACTTGAAAGGATCACCACTCATGTTTCCATTCTGGTGTGAATTGTCCGGCAGCCAGCTTCTCCAGTGGACTTCCAGCGCCATGTTGCTGCTGGTCTGCCTGGCGAACTTGGCCGCGGGACAGCGGAATGGCTGCTAGTGGTCGGACAACTTTGATTGGCCGCGTTGCTGTAGCACGGACGCCTCGTCCGTGCGTCCATCGGTATCGAAGGTTCCGCACGGGCGAGGCGTCCGTGCTACGGGACGAATGTACGTCGTTCGACTGCTAGTGTGTCGAATGCTCATCTTGGCGGAACCGGAGGCCGGAGGCTTCCTGGCACAGTCACCCTCACTCGTTCAGAAAGGTAGTTGGAACATGGACTGGCAACAGTTCCTGCTCTCGCATTGGGAAGTCAAGCTCGTCACGGCCGTGTTGATTTTCGCGGCCTACATCGACGGGAGGCAATTGAAGGTTCCCAACTGGATCACGTTTCCGATGGTCCTGTCGGGGCTGCTGTATCACTCGGTGGCTTCCGGCTGGCACGGTGCCGGCGACAGTGCGTACGGGATCGCGTGGGGTCTGATCTGCCTGTTGCCGCTGTATGCGATCGGCGGCATGGGTGCCGGCGACGTGAAACTGATGGCGGGAATCGGCGCCTGGCTCGGTGCGACAACGACCTGTTACGCGTTTGCCGTGACGGTGGTCGTGGGGGCCGTAATGGCCGTCGTGATGATCCTGGCCAGCGGACGGATTCAGCATCACTTCCGCCAGTTCATGCACATCGCCTACGAGATCATGGTCGTCCGCAATCCGAGGGCCCTGTTTGAGACCGCCAAAGAACGCAAGCCGACAATGTATCTGCTGCCCTACGGCATTCCGATTTGCATCGGCTCGATCA
>JANMLE010000317.1:0-3221 GCA_031372385.1 Planctomycetota bacterium
GGAGCTGGTCGAGACCGCGCAGGCTGACGAGTATCAGCGATTGGGGACGATCCCGGTGCTCTGCGATCCCGACGGTCAGCCGATCCTGCGGAACTTTGTGCATGTCGAAGATCTGGTGTCGGCATTGCTGGCGGCGTTGGATCAACCACAGGCGCGGCGACAGACGTTCAACATCTGCATGGACGAACCGGTCGACTATCGGGCGGTGGCGGAACATCTGGCGGCGAAGCGCGGACTGCCGAGCGTCGACATCCGCACGCCCTATCACAGCACATGGCTCGACAACGCCAAGGCCCGCTTTCTGCTGGGCTGGCGACCGCGGTATGATCTGGCCCGCCTGATCGACGACGCGTGGGACTACCAACGGTCGGCGGACGATCCGCGAAAGGTCTGGTATCCCGGATGACACGTTTCCCCGGATATTCACCACGAAATACACGAAACACACGAAAGGAATGCGGTGAGACAGGTTGCGTTGCATGCCAGTGCGTGCGTGAAACGACACAGTGTTTCTGCTGACATTCGACTCGACCTCCTGACTTTCGTGTCTTTCGAGTATTTCGTGGTTCAAGTCATGAACAATCCAGGTTTGCAGCCGCACTTCAAAGGTTCCCCCATGACCCGCCTCGTAGTGACCATGCTCGCGGTTCTTGTCAGTGCGGGATTCGCCGCCACGGCGCATGCCCATTTCCTGTTCATCCAGATCGGCCCGCATGCCGAAGCGGGACGCAGCGCGGAAGTCTTCTTCAGCGAGGGCGCGACGGCCGGCGATCCGAAGTTTGTTGCCAAGATCGCCCACACAGAACTGTGGCGGCAGGACGAACCCGGCAAGTTCGCACCGCTGACGGTTCATCGTGACACGGACCGGCTGCGTGCGTACCTCACTTCGGGCGCGGCGGTCTCGGTCATCGGCCGGTGTGAATACGGTGTCCTCAAGCGGGACAAGTCATTTCTGCTGCGCTACTACCCCAAGGCGGTCTCGGGAAAGCCCGAGGATTTGGCGAAACTCAGTCGTTACGAGGCGATCCCGCTGGAGATCATGCCCGCGTTCTCGAAGGATTCAGTCACGTTGACGGTGCTGAGGGACGGCAAGCCGCTGGCTGGGGCCGTCGTGACGACTGTCGATGCCGACTTGCTGAACGAAGAGTTGAAGACCGACGGTGACGGGCGGGCCACTTGGAAACTTCCGGCCGCCGGTCCGTACGCGGTCTATGTCAAGCATGTAGTCCCACAGGCCGGGACGCGAAACGGCGAAGCCTATGACGAGATCCGCGAGTTCGCCACGCTCGGCTTCGACTGGCCGGTGGACGATTCCCGAGTCGACGCGGAAGCGGTCGCGATGTTCGAACGCGCGATCGCCGCCCGCGCGGCGTGGAGCGACTTCAAGGGCTTCTCATCCAACGTGTCGGTCTATCTCGACGGCCGGCGGCACGAGGGGCTGGTCTCGGTGACGGCGGGCGGTGACGTGTCGTTCGGCGGCGAACCGAAACTTGAGGACGAAGCGGCGTGCGACTGGGTTCGTGACCAACTGCATTCGATGGTCATCCACCGGGTTCCCTCGTCCGGCATCCGCTCCCAGCCGGTGTTGAGTTTTGCCGACAAGGACGACGGACATCCGCTCGGCCGGCTGCTGACATTTCACGGCGGACGGTTCGCCTCCACGTACCGGATTCGCGACGACGAAATCACGGTGGTGAACCGGAACCTCGGACGGGAAAGCATGTCGCTGCAAATGCTCGACAGCGAACGCAACGCCGAAGGCAAAGTGCTGCCGCGCGCCTACCAGGTCCAATACCGTGACGCCGCATCGGGAGCGATCATCCGAGTGGAAACAGTCCGCAACCGCTGGCAGCGCGTGGGAAAACTCGACCTGCCCGAATCGATCGCCCAGACGATGTCGTCGGCCGGAGGAATCAGCGTGCGGTCAATGAAGTTGCAGGCGATCAAGCTCAACACGGAGAGCGCCGCGCAATCGAAGTGAGACCGGCGGCGAAGGTTTGACGGCGGCGGCACTGCTACGACGACACCCGGTCGCCGCATTCCAGCCAGGGCTGAATCCGCGGGGCGCTGTCGAGCAGGTTGCACCAACTGACCCGCGGAACGTGTGCGGCAATCTGCGGGAAATGAGCATCGACCAATTCGCTTCGCTGCGCTTGATCGAGTGTCGCATCCGGTTTCAGATCCGTCGACTTGAGCAGGACCAGTTCATCAGCGGACCAGCGCGCGGCGACCCAGGCGGCGATGGAATCGCTGGTCACATTCCAAGTGTGGGGCAACGGATCGCGATCGGTGGACTCAGCCTGCAGCAGATGCGATTCCACGTCCAGCAACAGCGGGAGCGGGTTCTCTGTCCAATGTCGGATGGCTGCGTCGTGAGACGAGACTTCACCCCATTCGGGAAGCAGTTCCGTCACGAGCGCCCGCGTGACCGACATTGACCGCACTGCGATCCGATGGGCCGACTCCTCGGACAACCGATGCCGGCGGCTCCACTCGCGCACCGCCTCCGCCGCGGCCCCGCCGCCGACAATGATCAGGATGCGGCTTGGTGCCAGTTCGCTGATGATGCGCCGCAAGTGGTCGGGCAGGGCAGGGCAGGCCAGCAGGCTTCCACCGAGTTTCAGGACGACAAGAGGCATGAGCGAATCCAAGCGAGAATTCCAATTGCAATTCCAATCTTCAACTCGGACGACCGCCCGACTTACGGGCTGTGCATACAACGTCCGAGAGTCGCGCCTCGCGAAGCGACCATTGCCCATTCGTCCAGGCGTGGACATCACCGCTTCGCCTTCACATTCGCGCTCGCTTTGATTCGCGCGGACGCAATTGTGTTCCGCGCGAATCAAAGCGAGCGCGAATGAGGAGGGCTCTTAGATTGGGGCGAGCGGACACCGCTCTCATTGAGACGCAACGCGCGATTCTCGGAAAATGATCATGAGCAGAACCGACCGACTCACTGCTTGGGCGGAGTCGCTTCGCGGACCAGGGCTCCGTTGGCTTCGGAGAGGATCAGGATCGAGAACTTGTGGGCCTGGTCCAAGTTGTTCGTGCTGAGGGACGCGTAGTCGAACCGGCCGCGCAGGTCGGTGTAGCCGTCCTTGTAGAACTTGACCTGGCCGTCGGACATCCGGGCGTAGACCTTCACGTACGACTTCGCGACCGGCTGGCCCGTCGTCTGGTGCGTCACCTTGATCTGGCCGTAGTTCTCGATGACCTGCACC
>JANMLE010000345.1:0-1468 GCA_031372385.1 Planctomycetota bacterium
CCAGTGGCGGGAAAGCGGACGCTTGCCATTCGCCATCGTTCACGGGGACTCCAAGGAACGCCGCCATGCTGAACCGAATTCTGGAACCGGAAGTGATGGACACCGTCGCCGAGGCGGTCGACTACAACAGCATGGACCACAGCGCGGTGAACCGCGTGTTCGTCGATGACTTCCTGGCGGCGCTCTCAGGATGCGCCGCCGCGTCTGACGCTGTGCCGCAGATCTTCGATGCGGGGACCGGGACGGCGTTGATTCCGCTGGAGCTGATGAGCCGTGGCGTGCGGGCCGCCGTCACCGCCAGTGATCTCGCCGAACAGATGCTGATCGTCGCCCGCGAGAACGTCCGCGCGGCGGGCCGGACCGAATCGATCCGCCTCGTCCGGTCCGACTGCAAGCGACTGCCGGACGCGCCGGCAATCTACGACGCGGTCATGTCCAACAGCATCGTGCATCACATCCCCGAGCCCCGGCGGGTGCTGGCGGAACTGTGGCGAATCCTGAAGCCGGGCGGGTTGCTGTTCGTCCGCGATCTGATGCGGCCCGCCGACGCAGCGACGCTCGACACCCTTGTGCAGACGTACGCCGGCTCGGCGAATTCTCATCAGCAGCAGATGTTCCGCGACTCGCTGCACGCGGCCCTGACCGCCGACGAGGTGGGCGAACTGCTGCGGCAGATCCACATTCCCACCCCCTGCGTCCGCGCGACCAGCGACCGTCACTGGACCATCGTGGCGTGCAAGAGTTGACGACTGCCAAGTGCGACATCTTCAGGTAGTGGGTCAGTTTGAGTGGCACGCCCTGAGTCTTCGAAGGGCGTGGACCGAGGCACAGCGTAATTTCCACGCCCTTCGAAGACTCAGGGCGTGCCACACGAGTTTCGCTTTCAAACCGACCCATGACCCGTCATCAATCCCGAGTGCCAAGCGGAGGACAGCATCCGGACTTCGGCGGACGGGTTGTGAAGGTGATTCCGATCGTCCGCTTGTGCCTGTTTTGAGGGGCGCGCCGATTCACCGCAGGGTCTTCGCAATCGCCTCAAGCCGTCCAACCGTTCGGGTCGATGGCTGAGTCACGTTGACCAATACATCCTCTCTTCATCACCCGGGAGTTTCCCCGATGTCCTTCACTCTGAGTGACACTGCCGAACCCTCTCCATTCGTTGTGCGGGCCGAGTTGGCACTGAGGAATCTAAAACAGCATGTGACCACGCACCTGGACCGCGAATCGCGGCTGTGCCGCGTGTATGGCGAATGGCAGGAGACCTGGCTGTCGCGCGCCGAGCAACTGCGCCAGCAGTGTAATGAGTTGGAGGCGCGGCTGGCCCCGTGGATGCCGCGCGGCGAGACTCCGCGGCTGTCCGTCGTCTCGCGAACCGATGAGACGAATTGAGGGGCTGTCCGGAACGCCGCTGGAGTGAGGGGGTCGGGAGTCTTTTTCATGCCGCACGAAGTCGCGCATGAAAGTTTAT
>JANMLE010000368.1:0-5457 GCA_031372385.1 Planctomycetota bacterium
GTGGATGGATCAACCGACGCGGGTCTCGTGGAAGTCACCGCCATCCGTTGAACGACGGTGTTGTCGAAGTACTGTGCGGTTGGATTCCCAACCCCGGATTATTCATTAGCCGCGCGGCGCTAGCCCCGGTTCCCGCAACAACCGGACGCTAGCGCGTTCCGGCTGATTGACACTCTGGTCGACGGTGGCTCGATCTTCGATTCCCCACGCTCTTGGCGAGCGTGGCTACAGCCCGAACAGCAAGCCATGACAATGGACTCGGTTCAAGCCGCCGCGCGCTGTTGCTCGCGTTTGGGAACCCGCCAAAACACACCCGTGTGATCGATGGAAGAGATCTCCGCATCAATGCCGTGTTCGCGGCGAAACTCTTCGACCGCCACGCGGCAGCCGTTCCAGGTGCCATAGTCGTCGACGATCACGAATCCACCCGGTGCCAACCGGTGGTACATGGCCTTTAGCGCGTCGCGCGTGGAGTCGTACAAATCGCCGTCCAGGCGCAGCAGCGCGAGTTGTTGAATCGGGGCGGTGGGAAGCGTGTCGCAGAACCAGCCCTTCAGAAAGCGGACGCGGTCGTCGAGCAAATCAAACCGCTGGAAGTTCTCTTGGACTTGCTCCAGCGAAACTTTCATGAAGTCACAATCGGCCAGGTCGTATCCCCGCTTTTCTTTGTCAGGCTCGGCCTTCGGTTTCGGCAGTCCCTGGAATGAATCGGCCAACCAGACGGTGCGCGACGTGTCTCCAAACCGGTTCAACACCGCCTTCATGAACAGGCAGGCCCCGCCGCGCCAGACGCCGGTTTCCAGCAGGTCGCCGGGGACTTTTTCGGCCAGCAGGGTTCGCACGCAGGCTTCCAGGTTGTCGAGCCGTTTGATGCCGACCATGCTGTACCCGAACATCGGCCAGTCGGCCCCTTCGCGGCGTTTCTCGGCGTCGAACGGCTTCGTCTTGACCACCTTGTAGCCGCGTCGTGCGAGCATCCGATAGAACGCCAGCCGCAGGCGGTACCACAGGCCGCTGCGCCCCGACCGGTATCCGTCCTCGACCCGCCAGGCGCTCTCGTCGTAGAGCGAGGCCGTCAGGCACTTCTTGAGCAACTCCAGATACTCATCGCGGGCGGGGACGTCCGTGTCAGCCATGCTTGTTCAACTCCTCTGCCGACGCCGTCCGCGCTTCTCCCTGAAGCGCTCCTCGCGGCATCGCGTGGCGGATTGTGATGCGGGCCTTGAAAACGGGCAAGAGGAGAATCTGCGGATGTCGCACGCGGCGGGGCATGATCAGTCACCGAGAGTTGCTCGTTGCGTCGCAGCGCGGGCGGTGCCCGCTTGCCCCCCGAGAGACCTTCCCATTCGCGCTCGCCTTGATTCGCGCGGAAATTGATTTGGTCCGCGCGAATCAAAGCGAGCGCGAATGGGAAACGCTGTGGTGGTGTCGAAACGCCGGCGAGCGGACATCATTCGTTTCGCGATGCGCCAGGCCGATCTTGTCACACCTGGGGACCACCGATATATTCCCGCGCGCGTTCCGGGATGAAGCCGCCTCGACCACGAGAGTCGAGACTCCACCACCTTGGTGGCACCTCCGGTGCAGGGTCGAACCGGCCCGGTTGCATGGTCTCCGGAATCAATTCGAATGGATTCGAACGGAGCGGATGATGCACGCCGTCACCGGTGAAGTTGGCCTGCGGCGGCACGACATCCACTGTCACACGGCACCGGCATTGTTCTCAAGCACACCCTTGTGGGACGGGGTGTGAATCGCGGCGGACAACGGGTCTCAAACCATTTTTGGTCGACGACGGCCTTGGGAGAACGATCGCATGTCATGGGAACTTTCGGCAATCGAATGTCACGTCAACCAACTCCAAGTCCCCTGCCGGGTTTGCAGCCAGCTCGGTTTGAATCCGGTCCTGTCGCATGACGAGGAACCGGTCGTGCGCGAATCGGCGTGGCCGATTGAACTGGCGTGGTGTCCGACTTGTTCGCTCGTGCAATGGACGGAAGCGGTCACGAACGGCGGACAATTCGACCACGCTCCCTCAATGGGCCGTGGAAAGAACGAGGAAAGTCCCGCGCTGGCGGATCGACTTGTCGAAACACGTCAACTGGGGACGGAGAGCCTCGTCGTCGAGATTGCCGGCGGAGACACGGGTCTGTTGCCGTGGTATCTCCAGGCCGGCATTCCGGTCGTTGGGATTGGGCCGGCGCGAAACCATTCCACTGTGACCGAGTCCCGGCCCGGCGTGCGCATGATCGGCGAACCGTTTGGACACGAACTGGCGCTGGAACTGGTTCGAACAAACACTCGCGCCGACGTGATTCACGCCAACGGCACATTCGCGCACGTCGAGGATCTCAACGGAGTCGTCTCCGGGTTTGCCACGTTGCTCAAGCCCGAGGGGATTGCGGTGGTCGAGGTGCCTTATCTCCGGGACTTGGCGGATCACGTCGGATTCAACACGCCGGGCTGCGACGAACTGTGTTACTTTTCGCTGACGTCGCTCACTCAATTGTTCGGACAGCACGGACTGGAAATCGTCGATGCCGAACGGCTGAAGACTCAGGGCGGCACACTGCGAATCACCGCGGCGAGGTTCGGGACCACGTCGGTGACACCCGCCGTGCATGACCTGATGGACAACGAGTCGGCGTGGGTCCGCGACCCGGCGTTCTATCAGTCGTTTGGCGAGACGCTGGTGCAACCGTCGCGCGATCGATGGGCGGCGTGACGGGCTGGCGACAGTTCTTCAGTCCGGAGGGCGGCGGATGTTAGCCCGCGGCGCGAGCCGTGGGGGATCGGCGGCGGACTCCATCAGCCCGGAGGGCGACACATCGAAGGAAGCGGTAGGTTCATCGAAGTATCGCCCTCCGGGCTAATGCGACCTCAACGCTACTCAACCCACGGCTCGCGCCGTGGGCTATCATCCGCCGCCCTCCGGGCTAAGAAGTCTGAACTGACGAACACTCCGCTGACAGAGCAGCGCTTTAGGTCTACGGCCTGGCCCGCGAATGACTCCGCTCTTCGCATTCGGCTTTCACCTCGCGGCCGAAGTGCGGGGCGGAGATCCGCGGAAGCGGGCGGCTGGTCGGCTGGCTTGATGTCGCTGATGTCGTTGACGTGAAGCGGCTCTGCCACAGATTGCCGAACGCGTGGATCAGCGGGCCGATGTTCTTCCACTTCAGCTTGAGCGCGGCGAATCCGATGCGGAGGACCGGTTCGGCCAGCATCGTTGCGGCGAGCACGAGATTCGACTGCCAGCGTGTGAAGTGCTTTTCCGCGTATGCGATCCGGCTGCGCAGCGAATAGAACAAGGCTCGTCCGCGCACCTGGTTCGAACATCCGCCGCCGACGTGACTGGCTTGCGCGGATGCCAGGAACACCGTCTTCAGGCCCAACTGCCGCGTCCGCTCGCAGAAGTCGACTTCCTCGAAGTAGACAAAGAACCGTTCGTCAAAGCCGCCGAGTTGTTCAAAGAGTTGGCTCCGGACGAGAAAGAATGCTCCGATCACCTGGTCGACGACCCGCGTCTCGGCATGATCCCACTCCTTCATGAAGTGCGGTGGAAACAGCCGCCGCGAGAGCCCGTGCAGCCGCAGCGCCATCGTCACCAGGCTGTGGCAGGTGGGCAGTCTCGAACACGAACGGGCAACACGGCCGCGTTCGTCGAGCAGTTGAATGCCGCAGATGCCGACGTCCCGGTGCCGGGGATCATCCAGATAGTCGAGCGGTCCGGTCAGCGAATTCGCGAGCAGTTCCGCATCGGGATTGAGGAACAACAGGTACTCGGCCTGACACGCCACGGCCCCCTGATTGCAAGCGGCGGCGAAACCGCGATTGGTGTCATTGCGGATCACGCTCACCGGGATTGTGGTCTGCGGCAAGTCGTCACAGGAACCATCGTGCGAATCGTTGTCGACCACCACGACACGGGCAATGCGGTCCGGATGCCCGCAGGCCGCCATCGATGCCAGACAGAGTCGCAGTAGGGGACCGCTGTTCCAGTTGACGATCACAATCCCGACGCGGCCCGGGTTCGATGGGTCCATCAGATGCGCTCCGCCACCAGTCGAATCCCGTCGGCTTGATTCAGTGACTCAGTCTGGTTGGCCTTGTCGGTCCAGAACGCCTTGCCCTGCTTCAGCCATCCGGCGTGCTCCGTGCTTCCCGCATCCACGGTGCGCTCGACGGTTCGCTTGATCCAGGACCGCATGCCGATTTGCTGGACCTCGACGTTGCGAAAGGCGCCGTCGGGCAGCATGCCTGCGAGTGTCTTCGGGTTGAAATGCTGAAAGTGGCGGGGCAGTTCCAGTCCATACCAGTGCGGGCCGAACTCGGCGAATGTCCGGCTGTCGATGTTGGGAACCTCGATGACGAGCAGTCCGTTGGGACGGAGCAAGTCGGCGGCCGACGCCAACAACTCGCGCGGATTGGGAACGTGTTCCAGCACGTGCCACAGGGTGACAGCGTCGAAGCTTTCCGGTTGAAAGTCCCGGTGGGGCAGCGTGCCGACGTGAACCGTGATCCCTGTGCGCTGCTCGACACGCCGGGCCACATCGGCCGCCAGTTCCAAGCCGCAGACATCCCAGCCAAAGTCGCGCATCCGTTCGAGAAACACTCCGCCGCCGCAGCCGACGTCGAGCAGTTTCCCGCCGTTGCGATACGGAAACCACTCGTGCCGCTTTCGTCGACTGTTGAACCGTTGCATGGCCAGGCGACTCAGCAACCGTGTCAGCAGGCCGACCGGCTGTTTCGGATAGTCGTACTGGCATCGCAGCGCGGATCGTTCGAGCAACCGAAGCCACCAGTTCGGGCGGTGGACCTCGTCCGCTTCATAGGGCGAGTACTCCTTTGGATAGAAGTAGCCGAGCGATTCCATCACCGGTCGGGGGTTCGTGATCGTCAGGTCGCACGCCGTGCAGCGGACCAGTGAGAACTCGCCACCCAGCCGCGTGAGATGGTCGCCGGCGTTCAGGATCGGTTCGAAATCACTTCCCGAACAACCCGGACAGCAGACTGTTTCCAGTAGAATGTCGGGCTCGTTCTGAGTCTGAGCCGGTGAACCGACCGCTCCCCAACTGGATGCGCACGCGACGTCTGCCATTTCATTCCTTTGCAATGGGCACTGCCCCCAACAGCCTGCCACGGCTGAGGGGTGGGGGAAGATATCAGCGGTAGAAAGGGCTGCAAAGCCCAGAATGCTCCGTGGTTGAGCCGGGTCATCTCTCGTCACTTGGTGAAGAGTCGGCGTCCCACGAAAGACTCGACATTCAAGCGCTGGCGGAAGCGACCGTGCGATCTCAAAGGCTGTCCGGAACGACTTCATCACGAGGGGGTCGGGCGTCTTTTTCATGCCGCAACACCGAGATTTGAGTCAATTTCAGCGACCTCGTGCGGCATGAAAAAGACTCCCGACCCCTTCCCGGATAGACTCTCAACGCTTTGGACTTGGTTGTCGAATTC
>JANMLE010000376.1:0-1192 GCA_031372385.1 Planctomycetota bacterium
GAACCGTGGCAGGGAGATATCCCATCAAGACCGGCGCTGTCGCCCTGCAACATGATGGGACGCGGGTTGTGCCGCGTCGTAAACGGGGGCTCGGTCGCTGTCAGTCCGTCAAACGAAAAGGGGCACGTTGGAAACGTGCCCCATGTGAGATTCCACAGGTTGTCAGGCCGAGCGTCGCTGTGCGAGCTCTGTCGCGGCGGTGGCGTTCACAGCATCGATGGCGGTCTTGACGGCGGCGGCCGACCGGCCCGCAGTCTCCGGCTTTTGAACGACGTTCCAGGCGAGGCCCGTGCGTTCCATCAGCGCGATGACCATGTACGTGGTGTCAATCTCCCACCAGCGGTGACCGTGCCGGGCCGACGTTTGGAAGGCGTGGTGGTTGTTGTGCCAACCCTCGCCGAACCCCAGCAGCCCGATCAACCAATTGTTGCGGCTGTTGTCGCGCGTCTCGTACGTGCGATAGCCCCACATGTGCGACGCCGAATTGACGGCCCAGGTGACATGCAGCATGTACACCAGCCGCAGGAACATTCCCCAGAACACGAATGACAGTCCGGTGCGCACGTCCCAGATCAGCCAGCCGGCGCAGTAAAAAATGATTCCCAAACCCAGGTGCCACCACAGGAACGTCCGGTCGAGCAACCGCAGGGATCGATCCTTCATCAGATCGGGGGCGTACTGGCGGTAAAGCTGGGCCCAGTGCTGCGAACCGTAGCGGGGGAGCATCCAAATCATGTGACTCCACCAGGCGCCATCGCGCGGCGAATGCGGGTCATGTTCCTGATCGCTGAAACGGTGGTGCTTGCGGTGCGCCGAAATCCACATGATCGGCGGACCCTCCCCGCCCAGCGTGCCGAACAGCGCGAGCATCCACCGCACCGGGCGGTACGTCTCGAAGCTGCCGTGCGTCAACAGGCGGTGAAAGCCGAGGCAGACCCCCAGGCTCCCGGTCAGCCAACTCATGAAGGCGAACAGGACCAAGCCGCTCCAGGTAAAGTAGAACGGCGCGGCCAGGGCACCCAGATGCAGGCCGCCGATCCAGAGCACCGCGGGCCATTCCAGCCCATTTTTCCATTTGCTTTCGGCGGCGGGGACGCCGCTTTCGGCCGCGATGCCGTTGTTGTCCGCGGCGATGCCGCACTCCGGATCTCCGGACGGTGCGGTTGGGTTTTCCACCACGGAACCCCGCGCC
>JANMLE010000413.1:0-3677 GCA_031372385.1 Planctomycetota bacterium
ACGGGCCAACTTGTCTGCCATCCTGCCTGCACTGAGCTTCACTCGAAATCCCTCCGTGATCGGTGTGTGAGGTCTGGTCCACAACCTTCAAACACCACAAATCACCGAGGGGTTTCTTTTCATTCGCCCGTTTTTGAAAAACCCGCACGAAGGGTTCGCTTACTTCAGGGTTAGAAGTCACTCATGACTTGTCCATCGTCGCGTGTGGCCAGGCGGGCAAGGACGTCGAGCCCCAGCGAATCGGAAATGAACCGAACGGATCCGTCGCAGAGGAGAACGTGGGCACCGCCCACATGAGCTGAGCTGAGCGGGACGTTCGCGCCCTGATTGTTGGACTGATTGCCGACGCCCGTGCCCGCGACATCATCCGCGAAGCCCCGCTTGTTGCTCGGGTAGCGAATGGTGACAAGATTGGGAGAACGGTTGTCACCGCCGGCATTGTCGAAGTTCGGCGCCACGTTCGGGCTCTTCACGCCGAGGATCCAGCCCCAGGGTTGCGTGGAACGCCAGTCGCGCTTCGCACCGGTGTTGTCGATGATGAAATCCCCGTTTTCGCTCACGGCGATGACATTGGTGCTGCCGTCGGTCATGTCGCGAAAATTGAGCTTGCCGTTGGGAATCATCACTCCGCCGCCACCAATGATGCCGCCGGCGGGGAGGGCGTTGAACCGGGTCTCCGTGTAGCCGGGAATCAATCCGTTGACCGCGCCGGAAACTCCGACGTACGTGGCCGTCGTCGCCGTCGTGGCATTCGTCGCCTTGCCGGTCGGCAACGGCGATGAGGGGCAGGAATATCCGGGGACATTCTTGCCGGCGATCAGATTATTGTTGGTCGCGTTGAAGGCCCCCGAGTTGCCCGAGAATTGCCAACCGTTGTAGATGTTGGCCTGGTCAACGTACGGGAGGATGTACACCATCCACGAACTTCCCCAATTACCACTACTGCCGGTCGCAGACGTCCCGAAGGGCTGTTGATCATTCGCGCCACCCGGGGGGAAACGGAGGTAGGTGTCATGGTGGTTGTGCAGCGCCAAGCCGATCTGCTTGAGGTTGTTCTTGCACTGCGTGCGCCGGGCCGCCTCCCGCGCCTGCTGGACGGCAGGCAGCAGCAGCGCGATGAGGACCGCGATGATTGCGATCACCACCAGCAACTCGATGAGTGTGAATCCCCGGCGTGACGACGCCCGTTTGGACCTGAATGACGCTCGTTTGGACATGGGACGTTGCCTTGCTTGGAGAAGACTTTGGAAAGACCACGGAAAAGAAGTCATGGGCAATCGAGAACGTATCGAAGGTGAGCTGAAACGGCAACGCCGAGCGTCTAACTGGCAGCGATTGCCCCTCCCTCCGCGTGCGGCGATTGTCAGTCGATTCAACGGACATCCCCAAGGGGCTGTGCAACGACAACGTCCGAGAACTGCGCGTCGCGCAGCGACGGTTGTCCACCCGCTCCGGCTTGGACACTGCCGCTCCGGCCGTTGGGGAGGAATCGGTCGGGTGAGCGTGATATCGGACGTTCGTCCGAGTTCGACAGCGCTCCTCGTTCGCGCTCGCTTTGATTCGCGCGGAAATCGACTTGCTCCGCGCGAATCAAAGCGAGCTCGAATGTGAAGGCGAAGCGGTGGCACACGAACCGAAGCGAGCGGACACTGCGGATGCAACGGGTGACCATCCGACCTCGCCCAACGCGGCCCAGCCCACAAAAAAGGCCCGGCTGCCGTTTGGCAACCGGGCCACTCAACTCTCACGAATGGAGAGTGGGGAGAGTTTATCGAATGGTGATGGCGAGCGTCAGAATTCGAGGTCGACGGCGCGACCCATGACCAGGCGGACCGTGCGGACTTCCTTTTTCCTGGATCCCTCCGGCCCCCATTCGGCCTTGATTTCGAAGATGTGCGGAACGCCCGGCAGCAGCGGATCGGATTCCAGTTCCCAGACCTTGCCCGTCCACTTCGACTTCATTCCCTTGGCGGAGACGTCGTAGTTCTCGGACAGATGCACTTCGACCACCCCCACGCGCGGGTGCTTCTTGTCGTCCAACAGTCGCGAACGGCGGTGATAGGTGTGGCCGAGCGTCCCTGCCGGAGGTGCGACGCCGAATCGGTCCGTCGCCGCCAGCGGGGCGTTCGGGTCCAGCGCCGGCAACGGTTGACCGGACGGCGGCAGCGCATCCGTCGGTGAGTGATACGAACCCTCGCCGTTGGGATCTCCGAGATACACCCTCGGTGGTGGCACTCGTTCGCGCATCGTCCCCATCGGCTGCGAGTACATCAGCCCCCCCGGTTCCGGCGACGGAACCGGGGGCGACGGAAAGGGGGCGGGAGGAACGGCGGGCATCAAAGTTCCGCCCGGCGACGGCAACACCGATGGATCGGGTGCCGGCGGCAACGGGACATTGAGCGGTGTCGGAGTGACTTGCCGCGAATTCGCCGTGCGAATCGGCGGCGGTCCCGCCGCCACGTCGAGGACCAGGGTCAACAGCAGACCGGGCACGGCCAGGGTCGCGAGAAGTTGATGAATTGCCAGTCGTCGCATGATGGGCTCCGGTATCGCGCGGGTCTCTTCCAACTTCGCCCTCCGCGGGGAGTCATTTGGCCACGACCACCCGCGGCGGCGAAGTGACGGTTGATCCGGGATGAATCCGGAATCCGCCGGGGAACTCTACACCCCCAGTCTGGCGGCGAGCCCCGGCCGGACGCCAGAGCGAAGTTTTCGACCGGCGTCCCGGATGGTCGTGCCAGTCCGAACACTCGGGAAAACTTTGCCGGGGGTGAGCGGCCCGCATGACGGAGACTCCCGCCCCTCCGCGTCAGCGTCATTCCTTCGACCGGCTTGCCCGGATCATTCGTGCCCACCACGATTCTGCGAGCGCCGCTTCATATTCACTTCACACGGCCCAGACTGAGTCGTTTAACCCTGAGCCAACGGCGAAGGTGTCGGGTGCCAACGGCCCGATGCGTGTGCCAGCAGTGCCAGCGGAAATGGGCGCACTAGCCCGCTCCGCCTTCGCCGTTGGCTCAGGGTTAAACGACTCGAATGTGTTACTTCTTCAATGCATCGGCGACGAAGTCGAACAGCGCCTTCGTGGAGGGATCGTCGGGCAGTCCAAGATTCTCATTGATCTTCGTGTGGTTGGTCTCTTTGGCGCCGAAGACCGTGACCGGAAGGCCCGCGTCCTTCAGCACGGCGCCGAGTCGCTGTGCCTGCGCCGCGTTGTCGGGATGATCGGCGACGTGCAGGATCAGGAACGGAGGGATGCCCTTGTCCTTCGCCACATGCGTGACGGCGGAGAAGTCGCGGTGCTTCTCGACGGTGTTGCCGAACTTCTCACGATGGCCAAACTTCGCCTGCGGTTGCCCGTGGACACGCCGCCGCGTCTCCGCGGTCTCAATGATGGCCGGCACGTCGTAGGTGTCGCCGTCGACGGGGACGCAACCCTTGAGAACGCTGAACGGAACTCCTTCGGCCTTCAAATAGCGATCGTCGATGCAGACCAGCGCGGCGAGCTGCGCTCCGGCCGAATGGCCCATCACAAGAATGCGCTTCGGATCGCCACCATGTTCGGCGATGTGCTTGTGGACCCAGCCCAGCGACTTCGCCACATCGCGAAAGATCGTCTCCATCTCGACGCTTGGCAGCAGTCGGTAGTTGGTGGCGACAAACACGAACCCCTTGTC
>JANMLE010000448.1:0-14193 GCA_031372385.1 Planctomycetota bacterium
ACTCCGAAGCAGTGGCACGACTCAACTTTTTCCGGTCCAAGTTCACCCCCCAGCCACTTCCTGCCCTACCGAACAGACCGAATCGAAAGCATGAAACGGAAACGGCCAACCAACGCGGCGACTTGGGAAACAGTCCAAGCGATTGCCCGCGCGCTGCCCGGAGCGGTGGGAGGGACGTCGTATGGCACGCCGGCGTTTCATGTCCGCTAGAAGCTGTTCGTCAGGCTCCATCAGAGCGGTGAGTCGATCGTCATCATGATCGACCTGGCCGAGCGGGAAGCCCTGATGACGCTCGATCCGGAGACCTGCTTCATCACGGATCATTATCTCAACTATCCGGCGATGCTCGTGCGGCTCGCGACCGTGCGGCCCCAGGCGCTGCGCGAACGGATCGAAGACTCGTGGCGATCCCGTGCGCCCGCGAACCTCGTTGCGGACTACGACGGCAAAGGTTGACTCGGCCACGTTGCCACGGGCTGGGCCTCGTTGACGTCCGAGAATCCGGCAAGACTTAGGGGCTGTGCATTTTCAGATTCAAAGAGTTGGCGTCGGTGTTCAAGTAACCCGAAGCGTGAGTTGTGAAGTTGCGCCTGTTGGGATTTCAGCCCCGAAGGGGCGGTGTTATGCCAGCCCAGGGCAACGCCCTGGGTTGGCGGATTGTTGGGAATTCCAAGCCCTGAAGGGGCGGCACTATTCATTCGAAGAACATAGTGCCGCCCCTTCAGGGCTCCAGATTCTGTGACGATTGCCACCCAGGGCGGCGCTCCCGATGGTCGCTTGCCCTGGGCTAACTTACGGCTGCCCCGTTGGGGCGTAAATCCAAAACAGCGCAACTTCAAGACTCACGCTTCGGGTTACTTTCAGATCTCTCGGAACTTGATCCTGCACAGCCCCTTACTCTGTCATTGTGGATTGTGCCTGGACGACGCGAAGGGGATTGACGGCCATGATCTTCGCTTCGATCCCCAGCGGGAACGTGTACCGTTGCGTTTCCGTGGGGATGGTGCTGCGCCACGTCAACGCGGTTGCCGGGCGGAATTCGTGGAACTCGCCGGGGGCCAGTTTCAGCGGCTTGCCCCACGGGGATCGCGCCGTGCGGACCTGGTATTCGACCGGTTGATCGCAACTGTTGCGCACCAGGATCGCCGGACGTTCCAAGCGAACCTGAAAGTGCTGGCCGGTCCAGTCGGCGGCTTCCCATCGCAATGTCATGCCGCCGCGAGTGATGTCTTTCAGTGGGTTGGCGATCGCCAGGCCGGCGAAGGTTTTGTTCCAACCGTCCTGGAATTGAGCGGCGAGCTTTTCCTGGTCAAACGGTGGTGCGTCGGCCGGAGCATGGATGTGCCGCGCGCTGACCGTCGGGAACGGACCGCTGATCATCGACAGCCGCAGCTTCCGTGAGGCGAAATCGGGCTTTTCGACGGCCAGCGTCACCGGCTGGATGATCCCGAAATCGACTTCAACCAAGGGCTCTGGTAACGGCCGGCCGGGTTCGCGGGAGGCCAACTTCAATTGCAGCCTTGGAATCTCCAAACAGAACCCCGCGGGATTGGCACCCGATGTCCCATCGGCCGCAGGCAGCGATGAGATGGCGCCGGTCGACATCAACACGAACTCGATTTCCAATTCCGCGGCCTCGGCAATGCGCTGGTCGCCAGGCAGAACGTCTTGCCAGAACCGACGGCGACCGAGTTCACCGAAATGCGGGCCGGCCGTGTCGAGCAGGTTGAACCGGGCCACATCACTGGCTGCGAGCAACGCACCCCACGTGTTCACCAAGCGGGGCGACAGCGCGACTTCCAACCCGCGGCCGACCGTCGTCGGTTGCGGTTCGTCCCCCGCGCGCACCGCGCGGATGGGCGGGTGATCGGACTTCGGCGCGAGGGCGGCGACCTGGGCTCCGAGTTGCAGCAACAATCCGTTCTGATCGACGGTGATCGCTTCCGGATAGAACCGGAACCGCGGTTGCCACAGCGGCATCGGGAACCGCGCGAACGAAAACGTCCGATCGGTGAGCGCCGCGAGACGGTCTTCCATTTGCGCAAGCATGCGGGGGACACTGTTGCGGATTTCGTTTTCGATCTCCGTCTTCCGCTCGGCCAGACCCGTGATCAACCGTTGCCTGATGCCGTCTTCCATGAACGGCAGTGGCCGGACGCGCACCGAACCCGGCCCGCGGATGCCCCAGTTGTCCTGCGATACCTTGAGGTCAACCCCGGCCAATTCGAGCCGAACGCGGCGATTCTCGACGCGCGGGATAACGTCGGCGGTCAGCCAGACCGGTTCGCGTTCGCCAAGGACGATCTGCATCGGACCGGCCTGCGCACGGAACAACGGACTGTCGATGTTGGTTCCCATGACGGTCGTGACGAAGTTCCGCAGACCGAGTTGAATCCGCAAACGGTTTCCGGCCTGGGGCATGACCCGGGCACGTTCCAGGGTGCCCGCGTATTGGATGTCGTGCGTGGCCACCTCGAACGCCATCAGACCTTCGCCGTGCTGTTCCGATGTCCCCATCCGGGCTCCCTTCAGCGCCGTCGCGGGGACTTGTTCGGGCAACAGGTGCGACAAGGATTCGAGCAGGTCATTGTTCACACGAATGAGGACCGCCCGCTCAACTTCCGCACCGGGAACAAACCGCAGTTCATCAATGAGCGCTGCGGCGGACGGACGCTTGGGCCAGTCGATGTTCGTGACCGCCGGCTTTTCCGGATGCAGCATCCAGTCCCAGACCTCATCCTGACCGAAGACGTGGTTGCCGATGTTGTGCCCGCCCGTCGGAACGATGGAGACGAAGCCGCGTCCCCCGGCGGCGTTGATCCCATTGATGAGACCGGTCGACGTCGACACCGGCACCAGCGTGTCGTCCCCAGCATGAAAGGCCCACACGGGGACTTTCGCCAGTGCGGGGATGAACTCGGGCTTGCCGCCGCCGGAGACCGCGACAACGGCCTTCCAGCGGGACGGGTCTTTCGCCGCGAGACTCCACACGCCGAACGCACCCATCGACACTCCGACCAGAACCCGGTGGTTCTTGTTGACGGCGTATGTCCGTTCGACTTCGTCGAGAATCTTCAACCCACGATCCATCTCCCGCGCGTCGTCGTGCCAACCGCCGAGCAACCGGCCGCGGAGATTCTCGTTCTGGGGAAACACGGCGAGAAACGGTGACGTGGCCGCGCGCTGTTTCAAACCGGGTCCGAGACCAACGACCAATTGGGCACGGCCATCGCGCCCGCGTCCACTGGCACCATGCAAATAGAAAATGACCGGTGCCGGACGACCTGGCGAGTAACCGGCTGGAACGAACACGACATACTTGTGATCTCCGTCGGCGTCACGGAACACGTGATCGACGAAGTGCCCACCCCCGGCTTCAGCGGCCTGAACCGCCATGCCGGACGCCGCCCCGAGGCAAACGACCGCTCCACAAAGCCGGAGTGATCTGAATACAGCCGTCAACTTGCGCAAACCATTCATGCGTCACAACCTCACTGACCCGCGAACTCAAACACGGTTTCCACTGGGCATGCGGTGGGGGCAAACGAAAACCGTGGGGATCCAGCATCGATATCGACAGAGTACGGGAACGATCGCCTGCCAGAGCGTCGCAGTTTCCATTCTGACACCAAATCGATCCGGTCACGCACAAGACGCCGTGGGCGGGGTGGCCCGGCTTGATAGGTGAGAGTCTTTGAGCGTGCCACTGCTTCGGAGTCCGCGGAGAAGCAGTGCCGAGGGAGGGTCAACGCCCATTTGCACTGCTTCTCCGAGGACTCCGAAGCAGTGGCACGACTCAACTTTTTCCGGTCCAAGTTCACCCCCCAGCCACTTCCTGCCCTACCGAACAGACCGAATCGAAAACATGAAACGGACGCGGCCAGCCAATCCTGCCACTTGGGAAACAGTCCAAGCGATTGCCCGCTCGCTGCCCGGAGCGGTGGAAGGAACGTCGTAGGACACGCCGGCGTTTCATGTCCGCAAGAAGCTGATCGTCAGGCTCCATCAGAGCGGAGAGTCGATCGTCATCATGATCGACCTGGCCAACCGACACGCCCTGATTATGCTCGAACCGGAGACCTGCTTCATCACGGAGCATTATCTCAACGACCCGGCGATGCTCGTGCGGCTCGCGACCGTGCGGCCCCAGGCGCTGCGCGAATCTTGTGATGGAGTACGACGGCAAAGGCTCGTAGTCTCGGCTTTACCGAGCTGGCAGATGCGACTAGCTTGTTGAATGAAACTCGCCAATCCACCCGGCGAATTGACTGGATCGTCAACGGAGGCAACAGATGTCGGCTGAAACAGAAATCCAGTACGTGTCGGATGCTCAGGGCAACGCGGTCAGCGTGCTCGTGCCGATTGAATTGTGGCGGCAGATCGAATCCGAACGGGAAACAGCGTATCTGCTGAAGAGCGACACGATGCGGCAGCGGTTGCTCGATGCCAAGGAACGCAGCGAAGGCATTTCAGTCGAGGAAGCCCGTGCGAAACTTGGAATTTGATCGGAAGCAAACATGACCACGACCGTTCTGAAAGAACTGCCCGGTGTTGCCGTGTGGGATCGCGTGCTGCAGTTCGACGAGACCATCTCGCCGACCGCCGCCCGGGCGTTATTGAAGATGAAGTTCTCGGCACCCGATCTGGACCGGATGCAAGACTTGGCTGAAAAGGCGCGCCGCAACACGCTGTCAGAGTCCGAGGAGATCGAGATCGACACGTTTGAACGACTCGGATGTCTGCTGGATATCCTGCACTCCAAAGCACGACGTGTTCTGAACCGTCGCCCCCGATCAGCGGGCTGACTCAGTTGTGGGCGATGGCTCCTGACCCGCCCACACGTCTGACCGCGAGGTCTCGCCTCACCGCGTAATCCCCGTCAGCGGCGGGGCGGATTTTGGGCTGGCGGCGTTGAAGTCTTCACCCACCAACTTTGACAGCGAGGCCGCGACCTGGCTGAGCGTCACTTCGACGTCGCTTCGCACGCCGAGCGCGGGAATGTTCGGGCCGAGGGCCGCCATCCAGACGAACTCGGCCCCTTCGATCTTTGCGCCGTGGTCGGTCCAGTCGCGGATGGTGCCGCCGCGGCCGTGGTCGGGGGCGATCACGATCGACGTCTTGTCCTTGTACTCGGGCATCGACTGCAACAGAGTCCACAACCGCCGCAGGAAATCGTCCGCCTGATGTGCCGCGCTCAAGTACCGGTCGTAGCGGCGACCGTGGCCCCATTCGTCGGTTTCACCCAGTCCGATGAACAGCACGCGCGGCTTGTGGCGGACCAGGTATTCGCGGGCGGCCTGGATCGTGATGGAATCAATCTGGTTGTTCGGCCAAAGCGTCACCGTGTCCTTGATCATTTCGTTCAGGAGAAGCTGCCGGTCGGACAGGTCGTCACCGGGGATCGGCGTGATCCCGGCATGCACGTAGATCTTGGCCCGCGATTGATTGAGGATGAATGGAAACACGTCCCATGTCGCGATCCCGGCCACTCGGCCTTGAAAGCCGGGACGACCATTCAGGAATTCCAGCACCGTGACATTTGGATTGGGGAACTTGCCGTTCGAGGCGATCCGTTCGTCATCCGGAAAGCCACAGAACATTTCGCTGTAGCCGGGGTATGAAAACTTGTGCTTGTTCTGGATCTTCGCGGCGGCGTTCTTCGTCGCATCGCCGAAGATCTGCCCCTGTTTGGCGATGACCGTCCAGACAAACGGCAGCAGCGCTTCACGCCGCTCTTTTTCATCATCGCGCCAGAACCGCTGAGTGACCCCCGCAACATCGGCAACGCCCGCGTCCTTGCTGATGTAGACCTGCTGTGCTCCGCCGAAGAATTCCTGCCAGCGAAATCCGTCCCACGTGATGTAGATCACGTTCCGGTCCGATGGCGCGGGTTCCGCCGCGACCAACTGAGAACTCGCGTCCACCATCAGCAGGAACCCAACACCAAACATCACGAGAGAGCGCCGCATGAATGATCTCCAGGTCCAGAACAGGCTCGACGACACCGCATTCCCACGGTGGCATTCTGGACGGGCGGCGGCGATTGCTCAATGGAGCGAATCCCGGATCGGGACCGAAGTCGCCCGATTACGAGGCCGCCATCGGCTTCAGGCGGTGCCACAGGGCCCAGCCGCCAACCAGCAGGCTGGAACACAGCAGCAGGACGATGCCCCAGATCACCAGTGGCGACACGGAGAATCCGGTGGGTGCCTGCTTCATCGCCTGCAGCGCGATACCGGCCTGGTGGCGGACATCGGGATGTTCGTCGACCTTCTCGATGCGCAGCATTTCGTTCTGCAGCCAGCGGCATTCGGAGGCGTGCCGCCCCAGTGCGGACAAGGCGGCGACGCGGATCGTGGGGTTGGCATCCTTGGTCGCCGTGCGCAGTGCTTCAATGCTGGAGGATTGCAGCGGGCCGAACTCTGCCAAGGCCTTGGCCGCCACGATGCGGACGGCCGGATCAGAGCGTTCGAAGTGATCGACCCATTGCTGTTCCGCGTGATGCAGTCGGACGACCGTGTTGTTCCAGCCACTCCACAGCGCGAAACAGACCGGCAGCAGCGCGAGGGTGAGTCCCCACGGTATCAACGACCGGACGGAGAAGCCGACGGGAGTCGGAATTGCCGCGTCCGACGGCGTCCGTACCCGACTCTGGACCGGAGTCGCGACCTTCGTCGGCGGTGAACTTGAGAACAGATCGAACTCACCCGGTGCCGCCCGGCGGCCCGGTTGCAGGATCTCTTCCAGCCGCCAGCCAACTTCCGCCGCCGTCGCGGGCCGTTGCTCGGGATCCTTACTCATCAAATCACAGATCAACTGGTCCAACTTCAGCGGACAGTCCAAGACCACCGCCGCAGCGTGCGGGACGGGTCCACTCAAATGCTGTTGCAAGATGGCGGCGGTGTGTTCGCCCGAATACGGGGGCTGCCCGGTGAGCATTTCATAAAGCACGCACCCCAGCGCATACAGGTCCGTCCGGCCTGTCAAACCGGGCTTGCCCCGGATCTGTTCCGGGGCCATGTATTGGATGGTCCCGACGGTCCGACCCGCGGCCGTCAGGCGCTGAGTGGTCGCGATCGAGGCCAGTCCGAAGTCGCTCAACTTGACCCGGCCGGACTTGGTCAACAGGAAGTTTCCGGGCTTCACGTCGCGATGAACCACGCCGTGTTCGTGGGCATACTGCAGGGCTTCGCACATCTGCAGCGCATAATCGACAACGAACTCCCACGGCAGGTGCCCTTTCCTCGCCAACAGGTCTGCCAGCGTGCCGTCGTCGACCAGTTCCATCGCATAGAACCGCTGCTTGCTCTCGCAGGTGCCGCCGAAGCAACGCACGATGTTCGGATGACGCAGTTGCTTGAGAACCTCCAGTTCCCGTTCGAACCGCGCCGCGAGGACTGGATCATCTGCCACTTCGGTGGGGAGCAGTTTGACCGCCACCATGCGGTCATTCCCCAAGTACCGGGCGCGATACACGGCCCCCATCCCGCCTTCACCGAGTTTCTCGATGAGTTCAAACGGCCAGAGCCATCGGGTTTCCATGAGCCACCTGCCTTGCCGGCCCGCAGGGTTTACTCGCCAAAGATGATCAAGCCTGAACCGCGGAAGTCGCTCGCGATGCAGGACTGATGCGTGTGTTTGAACGGCCCGCTCCAAACACGGCAGCCACGTCAATTTTGGCACGGCAAACGGGGAAGTCCATCCCCTCACTTTGGTCCGCGCGGCCTGGTGCGAGACGTTCAGCCGCAACGCCATCGGCGCGCGCGATCAACGGTTCGCCCGCATCCGCTCCCACGCCGTTGGCGTTGGCGATAAACATGGCGTGACCGACAAAAGTCGCTTGGACAGCGTTTCGTAGCACGGACGCCTCGTCCGTGCGCGAATGTCAGGGGCGATTTCAGACGCACGGACGAGGCGTCCGTGCTACGGGGACTTTTATCGGTCACGTCAAACATAGAATCGTCTCAGACCAACGTCATGGCTGAGGAGTCGCCACGACGCGGCGCGGCAACAGGTGACTCAGCATGCCGAAGACGACCGCCGCGCAGCAGAGCGTGGCGAACCAGTCGCCGAACCGGACGTACAGGCTGCGGCGCGGATCGAGCGGCACGGTGTGTACCAACGCCGCGTTCAATTGCTTGTGCCAGGCGCCGGTCTGGGGATCGCGCGCCTTGGTGCGGGGTGGAGCCGGCGCGTTCTTGCGGCTGTCTCCATCGATGAACACGTCCGGGTCGAGGATCGCGCCGTCGCCGTCGATGATCGCGCTGATCCCCGTGTTGACCGCACGCACGAGTGGTGTCCGGCATTCGACTGCGCGGAAGGTCGACGTGATCAGATGCTGGTCGAGTTCGCTTGATCCATGAAACCAGCCGTCGTTGGTCAGGTTGACCAGCAGATCGACGTGCTTGCCGGTCTCGTTGTCTGACCCGGCGGCCACCACGCCGCGCACCAGATGCGGGACGGTGTCTTCAAAGCAGATGACCGGTGCCATCCGCCACTTGCCGTATTCAAACACGGCCGCCCCCTGCCCCTTGTCCAATCCCCAGTCACCGCGATACGGAGTGAAGCCGGCCAGCCACGGCAGCGACTCACGCAGTGGGATGTATTCGCCAAACGGGACGCGGTGCATCTTGTCGTAACGCCCGGCAAGCCCGACATCGGGTCGAACGAAGGCCGCCGAGTTGAACTGGTGGACGCGCGACGGGTCGGCCTTCGCCGCGTTGATGCCGACGATCAGTGCCGCGCCTGTGCGCTGGCTCTCCATCGCGAGCATCTTGCGAACGGAATCGCTCCGCCAGGATTCGGGTTGAGCATACGGGGCGACTGTCCGCAGTTGGTCGTCGGTCATTCCTTCGGCAGCGTCCAGCAGCGGCCACGGAAACATTGATTCCGGCCAAACGATCACATCGGGCTGCTCGCGCACCGTCATCGCCATCAGACGCAGATGAGTCATGAAGACGTCATCGCTGGAGGGCGGTTGCACCCGCAACGACGCGAGGAAGTTGCCCTGGATCAACGCGACTCGCGGACCCGGCTGGAAATCCGCCTGAGCCCGGCGGACATAGCCGTAGACCAATGTCGAACTGAACAGCAGCACCGTGGCCGAGACTTGGATCAGTTGACTCAGCGTCAGTCCGGAGGCGGTCACCGGCCCGGTCGCGGGATGAACCAGTCGGCACCGGATCAGCCACGCATGCGGGATCAGCAGCGCCAGCGCCGCGGAACTGGCCGCGATCACAAAGCTGACGCCGTACGCGCCGACCAGGTCGCTGATCTGGATCAACTCCAGCCAGCGATATTGCGAATGGGCCAGGTAGTACCACGAAAAGCCAGTCAACAGGTGAGCCCGGGCGAATTCCAATCCCGTCCAGACCACCGGCACGGCCACGACCAGCGGCACCGACCAGCGATGCACGGCCACGCGCGAGACCCCGACAAAGATCACGGTGAACAGCGCCACGTAAATGGAGAGCGCTCCCCAGGCGATGTACATCGTCGGATCACCCAGCCGCATCCACTGCAACGTCGCCAGTTGACCGACGAGGCTGGTGCAGTAGATGGCGGTATACATCCACCGGGTCCGGTGTTCCATCCGCACCAACAGCAGCAACGGCACGAGGGCAATCCACGCCAACGGACTGGCATTCACCGGAGTGAAGCAGCACCACAACAGGCCGGCCGACAACAACGACACGCACCACGAACCAAGACTGCCGGTGCGATAGCGCCGCTCATCCTGGACCGAGCGGGCCGAATGAATGATCTCCCGCACCGATCGGCCTGATCGCCCGGTCCGCCCCGTCTGCCGTTTCTCGTCCGCCGTCATCGTCGCTCCGGACATGAATCCCGTCTCCTTCCGTGGAGAGTCGTTGCCGAGTTCACACTTCGCGCACGACGAACGTCCACGTCCGTCATGCGAAACACTGTCCCGCGTGGCGTCCGATGGTAGTTCAACCCGGAATCTATGGGAACGGCGGTTCCCGCCGGTGGCGCGGCGAAACATGAGCTTCACACCAACCGTACTGTAGTCCCGTCGCTCCGCCGACGGGACGGGCTTCAAGTCACCAGGCGACCACCTTGTTCAAAGTAGGGTGGGACAAGCTCGCCTCGAGCGCCGGCCCACCACTTGGAAATCGCCCGTCACGATGGTGGGCCGGCGCGGCGAAGCGCCGCTGGTCCCACCCTACGACTGATGCTTCACATTCAAGAAGACGATCGCCCTGCTTCAAGTCGGCCCAGATGCACACACCATCGCGGTGCCGGTCCCGTCGGCGGAGCGACGGGACTACGGTAGACGGCACGACGGTCGATTTGTCGTGCCCGTACAGAATGAGCTTCGCGCCGTTGGGCATTTCAGAATAATTCCCCCCCATGACCGCGGACTGGTCGTGGAGTCAGCAGGCATCGGAGGGAGCATCGGTCATGGATTCAGATCTGAAGCCGCATGATGGCGGCCGAACGTGGTGGCGCGAGAAGGAGCTCTGGCTGCTGCTGGCGCTGCTCGCCGGCATGTATCTGACCAACCTGGACGGCATCACCATCCGGGGTGAAGAATCGCGCCGCGGCCGGATTGCGTGGGAGATGCTGCACAGCGGCAACTGGTTCGTGCCGACGATGCAGGACCGTCCGGTCTTCTACCGCCCTCCCCTGCAAAACGCCCTCATTGCCGGCGTGGCGGCCGTGCATGGTGAAGTCGATGCGTGGTCGCTGCGACTCCCCAGCGTCGTGGCCATCCTGCTGACCGTGATCGTGATCTACGGCTACGGACGGAGTTTCCTGTCGCGTCTCGGAGCCTTCGCCGCGGCGCTCGGGTTCGCCTCGATGGGGCAGGTGATTGAACTGGGGCGACTCGGTGAAACCGAAGCGGTCTTCACGCTGTTCGTCGCGGGCGGTCTGTTGACGTGGCGCTGGTGCCTGAATGCGGGGACGTCGCCGTGGTTGATGTGGACTTCCAGCTACGCTCTGGCCGCGGCGGCCACGCTGACCAAGGGACCGCAGGCCCCGATGTACTTCGTCGGCGGAGTCTGGTTGTTTCTGATCATCACCCGTCGCTGGCGAATGCTGGTGACGCTGCCGAATCTGGCCGGCATCGCTGTCGCGCTGAGTGTTCTCGCGCTGTGGCAGATCCCGTACGCGATGCAGATGGGAGTGGCCACGTCGTTCAAGGTCTACGTCGGTGATGTGGCGTCCCGGTTCGGAGACATGCAAGCCGCGACGGTCATCAAGCATCTGGTCTCGTTCCCGTTGGAGATCGTGTTCGGCTCGTTGCTGCCGTGGTCACTGTTACTGGTGTGTTACGCCAGCCGACAGTTTCGGCAGGATCTGGGGCGATTGCGGGAAGACGTTCTGTTTCTGACCGTCTGCGTGGCGATCAGCTTTCCCTCGGTCTGGATTCCGGCAACCGCCAGCCTGCGTTACTACATGCCGATGTTTCCAATCTTCGCCTGTCTGGCGGGAATCGCGATCGAACGGATCGCCGCGTACGCTCCGGCGACTGTCTGGCCGGAACGGTTCACCCGTTATCAACGGACGCTGGCCCTGATCGCACTCGGCACGGGAATCGTCGTGCTGGTCGCATCCATCGGATTGCCGTCGCTCAGTTGGTCTCAGCCGATTCCGTTTGCGGCCGGTTACTGCGTGGCGTGCCTCGCGCTGGCCGCCGTGGGCTGGCGGGCGACTCGAAGTTTTTCACCGCGCGGCATCATGATCGGCATGACCACGACCGCCTGTTTCCTGGGTCTGACCTACAGCACGCTGATGGTCTCGGTGCGGCAGAAGATCAGCGAAGACGCGCCGTCAGCGGTCGCCCGATTGCGCGAGCAACTTCCCGAGGGACAGCCGCTCGTCAGTCTCGGCCCGGCACATCACTTGTTCCTGCTGCTGTATGGTGAGCCGGTCAAGCAACTCGCGGTCAACAGTCCGGCCGAACTGGACCAGGCGGGGACCGACTACTTCTGCTTCTGGGTCTGGTCGGGCGGCGTCAAACCGGCCGACATCCCGTTTGAATGGGAGCAGGTGGCGGCCATCTCGTGCGACCGGAACAAGCGGTCGAATCCAGTCGACACCGTGATCGTCGGCCGCCGCATTCGGTCAACTCAAGTGGCCACACGCCCGGAATGAGACATTGTTTAGCCCCAACGCCAACGGCGTGGGAGCGGATGCGGGCCAACGTTGATCGCGCGCACGCCGTTGGCGTAGCGGCTAAACGTTCCAGCACGTCACTTCACCACGAACTTGATCGCGCTCGTCGCCTGCTTGCCGCTCAGCTCATCGATGACGGTCAGCTTCAGTGTGTGAGGACCGAGGGGCAGGCGTTCGGGGATCGTGAACTGGTAGTTGTGGAAGTAGTCGCGGCGGGGGTTCCGGCAGAGGTCTTCGGTGGCGGCGAAGCTCTTCTTCCAGCCGCGCACCTGACCGCCCGGCCCGATGATTTCGATCAGTGATTTCAGCAGCGTCCGGTACTCGCCGGTGGGCGACGGTTCACTGCGGAAGTTCTCGATCTCGGCATAGAGCAAGACTGGCTGGCCCGGCACAAATTCATCGGTCGGGAACCGCTTGTAGTTGCCGAAGTAGCTGATTTCCTCGCAAAACGCGGCGTTTCGGATGGTCAGATCCGCCTGCTCGCGCAGTCGCCGCAGCGCCGTGTTGACGGGTGGGATCGTGTGTGCCGCCCGTTCGCGCGACGACAACTGCTCTTCCGCATCCACCGAATTCGTGATCGCCCAGACGATCTGCTGCCAGTATTCCTGGTCGGCCGGTTCGAGTGACGGGATGGCGGTCAGCGCCTGTTCGGGATGACGCGCCGCGAGGTACAGCAGTCTCAGATGGACCTGTTGTCGGCGGTATTCCGCCTGGGCTGCGGGACTCGTTCCCGGTGACATCCCCGCCAACTCACGTTCGGCCTTGGCGATCAGGCGGTCCAGATCGGCCTGCCACGGTCCCGGACGCACGGTCGATTCCTGCGCACCGCTGGTTTGAACGTGACTCTCTGCCACTGCTCCGGTCGTATCCAATTCGGAAGCGGCAACCGGCGATGGCACATTCGGTCGCAGCGCCTGAGTCAGCTCGCCCGACGCATCGATGGCTTGCAGTCCCTGCAGTTGGACCGGATTGTCCGCGTCATCCCGGTCGGATCGAAATTGAGCGTCGATCACTCGGGATGCCGTCGCGCCGTCCTTCGCATTGCCGCTCCAATCGTCCGAGTTGGAGAGAGTCTCTGACGGCTCGGCCTGATGACCGGCGCGGATGATGGGCGAACCAGTTTCATCACCGGACGTGGCGGAACGCGATGCCTGATTGAGATCCGGCGAATGCCCCGTGAACGACATGTCGCCTCTGTTCGCGATCGGGGCCGACCGCAGTTCACGCTGCGGCGTACGAAACTTCACATGCCCCGTGGATGCGGCACCGTTGACGTCAACGCTTGACGCAGTCGCCGCCGCACGACTGCGGCTCCACGGCATTCGATCCGCCAGGTGAAAGCCGCGCCCCGCCCCGACCGATGCGCAGCCGGAAGCCACGCACAAGCCAAGTCCGAGCAGCAGCGGACCGACCGACCGGATCATCTGGGAACCTGGTGAATTGAAGTGTGTTGAACCAACGAACGGCACCGAAACGACACCCACTTCGTGACGAAGCGAAGGCCGCGGAAAAGCCGCCGAATGAACAAGGGAGAAGGGGGCGGAAACTAGTGGAATCCGCCGAAGTGAACAAGATCAGGTTCGCCGTCGCGACCGCACTACCGTAGTCCCGTCGCTCCGCCGACGGGCCCGTCGCGGCCTTAGCAAACAGTAGAGTGGGGACGCTTCACGCCGCACGTCCCGCCGGCGGAGCGGCGGGACTACAGTAGTCGCACCAGACTTGTTCACTGTCTCCCGGCGACACATTGAACATGCCCGCTTGAAACTTCGCTCCGTTCGGTGGAACCTGTCGCCGCGTCGACGACTTGCGATCTCGTTCGTTTCAACGGGAATTCAACATGTGGAACATCGCCTGGGGATTGATCCTGATTGTCGGTCCCGCCGAGCCGCAAGAAACCAGCGACCTTCCACACGCACACGGCTCGGCAGGAGCCTCGCCCTCCCTTCTTCAACAGGTCGACAACTTCACGCGGACTCTGTCCCACGACGCGGACGGGCCTGGTGATCAGCCTGCCGACCCGCCCCCGAAGAAGGCGGACGAAGGCTGGTTTGT
>JANMLE010000461.1:0-3181 GCA_031372385.1 Planctomycetota bacterium
CCATGACGTACACCCCGTTCCAGACTTCGTCGAAGCCGTCCAACCCCAACCGCTGCCGTCGGGCGATCAGCCGGTGTTCCAAGTCGCGGTCGTGAATGAGCGTGGCCATGAGTTTCCTCCATCGGACTGCCAGCGATTCTAGCGGCCCGGCGTGAGCCGCGGGAATCCTCAAGCGGTGTGTTTCCGAGTATTCTGATGTCCGGGCGATCAGATCATGACCACGATCCCGAGGGGAACCTTCGCATGACCATCCTCTACACCGACGAGCGATTCCTCGATCATGAAACTGGCACGCATCGCGAGCGGCCGGAGCGGCTGAAGGCGATCTCGGCGGAGTTGACTCGCACGGGGCTGGCGGCCAAGTGCAAGGCGGCACCGACGCGCGTTGCGACGGTGGATGAGATCGCTCGGATTCATGGAGTGATGTATGTCGGGCGAGTTGCCGAATACGCCAAGGCCGGGGGTGGATGGATTGAGCAGGATACGTTTCTGTCGCCGAAGTCTTTTGACGTCGCGTGCCGCGCGGCGGGGACGGGGTTGGCTGCGGTCGATGCGGTGATGAAGGGGACGGACACGACGGCACTCTGTCTGGTCCGGCCGCCGGGGCATCACGCGCTGGCTCACGATGCGATGGGGTTCTGCCTGTTCAATAACATTGCCCTCGCGGCCGACTATGCCATCAAGCAACACAAGCTGGAGCGAGTCCTCGTCGTCGATTGGGATGTCCATCACGGGAACGGGACTCAGGACATTTTTTATGAGCGGGAAGACGTCTGGTTTCTGTCCGCGCACCGGTCGCCGTTTTATCCCGGAACCGGTGCCAAGGATGAAACCGGGACGCGGAAGGGGCTGGGGACAAAGTTCAATCTGCCGGTGGCGTTTGGCACGTCGCGCAAGGACTATCTGACTCAGTTCGAATCGCTGCTGACCGACGCCGCGAACAAGTGCAAGCCGCAGTTGGTCCTGATCAGCGCCGGCTTCGACGCGCATGCCGAAGACCCGATCGGCTCACTGGGCCTGCAGACAGAGGACTTCGAGACCCTGACGAAGCTCGTGCAGCAGGTCGCCAAGACTCACTGTCAGGGCCGCCTCGTCAGTTGCCTGGAGGGAGGCTACAACGTGCAGCGTCTGGCGGAATCGGTCGCCTGCCATTTGCAGACGCTGCTGAGCGGCAGTGCCATCGGTGGTTAACCGTCTGTTGAAGAACTTCGTGGGATAGGCTTCCAGCCTGTGATTCCTTGATGAAAACGACAGGCTGGAAGCCTATCCCACGGTTTTTCAACAGGCTGTCAATCCTACAGCGCTAAGTTAGCCGTTTCGTCGCTGAAGGCTGAGACAGCCTCTTCAGCCCGGAGGGCGGCAGATGGTAGCCCACGGCGCGAGCCGTGGGCTGAGTGGCGAAGAGGCCTTAGCCCGGAGGGCGATACTTCGATGACCCTTCAGCTTCCTTCGATGTGTCGCCCTCCGGGCTGATTGGAGACTGCTGCCGATTTCCCACCTCTCACGCCGTGGGCTACCATCTGCCGCCCTCCGGGCTAAAACCATCACAACCACTGACACGTTTGCGCGGTAGGTTTAATGCACGCCAATCACAGCACGCCGTACTTCGCGAACGCGTCGACCGCCTGCATGCCGTCGCGGATCGAGTCGCGGACGATGTTTTCGGCGTGGACTTTGTCCCAGGCGCGGCGGATCGCTTCGGCTTCCACTTCGCGCGGGACGACGACCACACCGTCCTCGTCGGCGAAGACCAGGGAGCCGGGGGCGAAGGTGACTCCGTCGATCTCCACCGCGACGTCCGCATCCACCACGCGCTGGCGGTTGAGGCTGTCGTAGACGCAGGTGGCTCGGGCGTAGACCGGGAAGTTCATCGGGCGGATCTTCGCCACGTCGCGGATCGCGCCGTCGACGATCGCTCCGACGCAGCCCCGATTTTTGGCGGCGGTCGTCAACAGTTCGCCCCAGATGCCGGAGCGGATGGAACCGCCGGCCGCGGCGATCAGCACGTCATCGGGCTGGCAGGCGTCGACCGCCCGCAGTTCGAGTTCATACGGCTTCGGGTCGACGTGGGCCATGTCGACCCACAGCGTCGTCTTGCAGCGTCCGACCAGCAGATTCGTCCCGGTGTACGGAGTGAACTGCAGCCGGGGGGATTGATGCTTGAACCCCAGTCCGTCCAGGGCATCGCTGACGACGGCGCTGTACAGGTGCTCGCGCATCATGGCGAGTGTGATCTTGATCGGGTCGGGCATGGTGGATTGAGTCGCGGATGGTGGGTGGTGGAGATCCCGCACACGGGCATGAGCGAGACGTTTAACCGCAACGCCAACGGCGTGCGCGCGGATGGGAGCGTACGGTTGATCGCGCGCACGCCGTTGGCGTTGCGGCTAAACGAAAACGTCGCAGCTTCGGCCGCGTGGTGGATAGTGGATTGGGCGGGACTACTGCTACCATATCGCCCCGCGTCGCGTCCACAAACTGGCTGGGAGATTCTCATGCCCCGCGTTGGCATTCTGGCACTGATTCAGGAGTCGAACACGTTCCTGCCGGGGACCACGACGTTCGAACATTTCCAGCAGGACTTGATCCTGATCGGTGAGGACGTGCGACAGCACTTTGCCGCGGCGCATCACGAAGTGCGCGGGTTCTTCGACGGACTCGCGCGGGCCGGTTTCGAAGCCGTGCCGATCTTCGCGGCGCGGGCTCTGCCGTTCGGAGCCATCGAAGCGGGCGCGTTCGAAAAGCTCGTGACGATGATGCTGGACGAACTGGAATTCGCCGGCCGGTTGGATGGGCTGCTGGTCGCGCCGCATGGGGCCACTGTCGCCGAGTCGCATCCCGATGCCGACGGATACTGGCTGTCGCGCGTCCGGCACTTCGTTGGTCCGCAGATGCCGATCATCGGGACACTCGATCCACACGGCAACCTGTCGCCCGAGATGGTCGCCGCGACGGACGCGCTGATGGCGTACCGGACGAACCCGCACATCGATCAGGAACAGCGGGGTCTGGAAGCGGCCGAACTGATGGTGCGAACACTGCGCGGTCAGGTGACTCCTGTTCAAGCGGCCTGTTTCCCGCCGATGGTGATCAACATCGAACGGCAATGCACGTCCGAGCCGCCGCTCACCGAAGTCGTGGCCGACTTCGAAGCCGTGCGCGGACAGGTCGGGGTGCTCGC
>JANMLE010000492.1:0-13908 GCA_031372385.1 Planctomycetota bacterium
GCCATCGGGGTCGTCCGCGCGATGCTTGGTCCCACGAACGGTCGCGATGCCGCGCCCGGCACGATCCGCGGAGATTTTGGCCTGAGCCGCCAGATGAATCTGGTTCACGGCAGCGACGGACCCGAAGCCGCCGCCCGCGAAGTCGCCATCTACTTCAAGCCGGAAGAGTTGATCAGCTACGCCACGTCGCTCGATCCGTGGACCTCGGCCGGCGACGAGAAGTGACTCTCACCGCGCTGCGGGGCGAAGATTGCTCCGCAGCGCGTGGGAAGACGTGCAACGTGGGTGGCTTCGCGGTTCACTTCGACCACGTCAGCGGCGGGCCGTCGAGGTGCTTCAGATACCGGTCGCGGAATTCGAAGAACCGGGCATCCGCGGCTTGTTGGGCGGCAATTGTGGCCGCGCCGAAGCGGATCGCCTGGCGGACTTGGTCGTCCGCGCCCAGGCCGAACGATTTCACGGCATCGAGAACCTGTTTCACCTGCGCGTCGCCGACGATCTTGGCTTCGGCCTCAACGCGGGGTTTCGTGGCGTCCTGGGACTCGCGGTGAGACCACACCACTTCCCAGTTACCGTTGGGCATGCGGGCAGCGAACGCCGTTTGAACGGTGGCCTGATTGCCATCCACTTTCACCTCGACCCGTGTTGCCCGGAGACCTTTCACTGAGACTCCGTCGGCTTCGCGCGTCGCTGATTTCAGCCAGTCAGTGTCACTGGCCGGCGCGATGCTGGGACGACCGTCTCCCGTCAGATCCTTGAGCAGCGAGTCGACTTGGGACTGCAACACCTTCGACAGAACCGGGGCCAGATCGACCGCCTTCCGATCGGCATCCGCGCGCACCAAGACATCGCCCGTCCCTTGGAAATCGAGTGGCTTGGTGAGCGTGTACTCGACGAGTGCCATGCGAGCGGACCATTCCCGATCGTCCTGCAATCGCGGCGCGAGGCGGTCGGACAGGTCTGGTGGAGGAGCGGTCGCGTCGATCTTGCGCTGCTTCAATTCGCGGTGCAGATCGAGAGCATCTCGCGTTTCCACGTTCGACAACCGCTCGCCCCAAGCCCACATCGCCACGCGCTGCCGATCGGCCGGCGCGCGGGTCACCTTGGTGATCGTGTCGTGCTCCAATTCGAGCCACAAAAACTGGGGCGGTTTCGCCGGCTTCCCGCGAGCCAGCAGAGACTCGGCCCGTTCCAGTTCCTGCTTCAAGAAGAAGACCAACCGCGGCTCGTTCGGCGGTGTTTCGAGTTGCTTCGTCAGACGGGTGCGCAGTTGCTCCGCCGCCTGCTGTTGCAGATCCGCCTCTTTGGAAACAGACTTCTGGTACAGCTCCGGATGAGCCTGCTCCAACCACTCGCGCGAGACCGCCACGATCAGCGCGCCCTTCGCGTCGGCCTGGACGACGGCACCGCGCACGGCCTTGCCGGACTTGAGGCTCACCACGTCCACCGCCAGTTGCGAAACCGGCACGGACTTGGAACTCTGGGCCGCCGCGAGGGAACTCAGCAGCGAACACACGGCCCATGCGAACAAGACTGACCGGATCACGACCACGTTGGATACTCCCGAATGGCCCGCGCGAGCCACAGGCACCGCACCAATCGAACTTCGACTTGCCCCATTCGCAACCGTTCGCCGCGTCATGCCGATCCGACCGGGAATCGAATGACGATGACCCGCACGATGGGAAACGAAATTCCCCGCCCGGATTCAACACTGCGACATCATCGATGTCCCCGTTGAGAACCGATGTCCCAGAGGCAACAGCAGCAGGGCAGGGCGGGAAACCGTTTACTTGCTGTTCGGGTGTTTGACCGGCAGGGGCGCGTCGAGCGTGTCTTTGTTGGGCTGGAAGCCGTTGCCGTCGACGTCGACGAAGATTGGGTTGGAGATCGCGGTCGGCTCGGCCTTGCCGTACGTCGGTCCGAGAACAGAGCCCAGCGTTCCGCCCGCTTGGCCGGTGACAACCACGAGGTGCGCGTCGCCCTTCAGCTCCAGTTCCAGCGTCCGTTCGAGCTTCACGACGCCGCTGCGGAACGCGTCCGGATGCTTGTCGCGCGAGTAGTCGTGCAGCGCGTGCGGGCGACCGTTCACGAGCACGAACAACCGGTTCACGTCGAGCCAGTTGGGGCACTGGACGCGCACCTTGAGCGTCACCCGGCCGCTGGCGGCCTTCAGATCCTGGCCCGAGACGACCTTGTCCGGCTTGCCGGTTTCGCCGGCGGTGACTTCCAGGTAGGGGCCGTTCGACATCACCAGCCGGCCCTGTTCGGCGGCGTGAACCATCTCCATGTGATCGATCTTCGCGGGGTCATCGGTGGACGATTGAATCCAGTTCCGCAGAAAACCCGAGCCGTGGTAGTTGTAGTGCGCATCGGTGTTGACAACACCATAGATCCGGAACCCCTGGTTCAGCAGTTGCAGCCAGTTGAAGACCGTGTTGTGAAAGGTCGCGGTGCCGCGCGGCACGGTCGGTCCCAGGTGCAGGGCATCGTGGATGGGATGGATCTCCACCACATCCATGAAGGGGAAGGCCCGTTCAAATCCCGCATCCGGTTTGCCGTCGCCGTTCTTGTCGTAGAACATCCAGCCGATGTCGGGGTGATTGACCTGCAGCAGTTTCTCGCTGCGGTTGTCCCACAGGCCCAATCGTTCAATCTGGGTTTCGAGATCCGGTCCGCTGACGGGACCGCCGCCGTCCTGCACGCGCGGGGTGTACTTCATCGGAAACGCATTCTGATGATTGAGCGGCAGTGGAATGCCGGTCAGTTCGATGCCCGGCACCGAGGACAGGAACGATTCGATCCCCAGTTGCTTGATGTGCGGCGCGTAGGTGCTGACGCGGTTGTGTTCGGTGCAGGGCGCGAACTCGACATGTTCGCAGACGAGGTTCAGCACGCGGCCCAGTTGGCTGGACGTGTTGTCTCCCGACGGTGTGCTGTGGCTGTGGAAGTCGCTGCTGACCCATCCCGTCGTATCGACCGAGCGCAACAACGCGGCGGTGAGCCGCGTTTCAGCACCATCTTTCACGTCGATTTCACTTTGAACAACGTCGAACTCGGGACCGTGACTGATCGTGACGGCATACCTGCCGGGCGGCACCGCCTGAAAGAACTGGCCGAGGGGAGAGTAGAGCAGGTTCCGCACCGCGAACTCGGCCGTCTCCGGTCCAAAGTCGAGCTTCGCGTCGTCAGCCAGCGGCTTCAATTCGACCTTGCATGGAATCCGCCCGCCTGCCGCATCTGTAATATCCCCCACGATGCGTCCGCGGGGAATACGCTGCTTGAGAACGATCTTGTTCGGGGATGGTCCGACATGAATCACCTCACCCTTGCCGACGGGCGTGCCGCAGAGATGCAGGCGGGCGGAATAGTCTCCCGGCGGAAGAACGGTTTCGAGGGCCACGTTGTTGGTCGCGCCGTGCAACCTGTTCAACCTCGCCATTCCCAGAATGGTCTCGCCTTGTGACAGTTCCAGCGTGAGGCTGCTGAACGCAATCCACGCCGCATCCTGAATCGAGAATTCTGTGCGGGCCGATTCCTCACCGCGATTCGCCACGGCATGCACATCAAAAATGGTGCTCCCCGGATACAGCCGCCTCATCAGCGAAAAGGAATCACCCGGCGCGAGCGTTACCGACGTTTCCCCGGCCGCATTCTCGTACTTGATCGTCGTGACGCGGGCGTCGCTCGTCAGTTGCAGCTTGTAGCCTTCGGCATCCAAACCGTAGGCCTGACCCCAATAACGATCGTACAACCAGAAGCGATCGGCCGTGCCATTGGGTGAGCGCACCATTTCCTCTTTCCCGCCGTCGGCGCGGAAGTCGTCTTCGAGTGCCACCTTCAACGGCTTGGCCGCGCGGTTCGTGAACGTCGACGTCGCCGTCAGGAATGGTTGCGCCTGTTTCAGTTCGTAAGTGACGATGACTTCCGGGCGCTCGTCGGCCCCTTCCGCCTTGACGACGACCGACGACGTCTCGCCAAACGCACCGTGTTGAGTCGGCGGAATCTCCGTCCCGTTGGGTGTGCGCAGCGAGATCGTGCGATAGGGAAACACCTTTCGGCCCGGATAGAACGCGGCCAGTTGATCCCCGCCGGATGTGCCGCGCACGCTCAGGTCGATCAGCGCGCCCGCGACATCCTTCACCGTCATGTTGGCATGCCGAGTCGCCAACGGTTGGGCGATCACCGCCGAGAGAAACCCGTTGCGCAGCATCACATCACCGTAGATGGCGTCTGCTTCCTTGCCGGGCGTCGCGAAGTCATCGAAGTTGTTGGGCTCCAGCGCAATCGCTTCAGCGTGTGACGCAGGAGCCGATGTCCCTCCGGAACCGAATTGGCCGACCGCGTGCATTGCGACGGCCAGACTGAGCGTCAACACGGTTCCCGTCACGGCCAGCAGGGTTCTTGAAGACTTCATTGAATGGATACTCCACATCGCAGGGATTTTCACAAAGCCAGAACCCGCCCGTCCCGCATCCATCAGATCTGGCGGGCGGCAGATGAAAGCTTACCCACTTACAAGCACGACGCGCAAGCGAGTGTGCATGAAAACTCACTCGCTTGCGCTGTGTGCTTGTATTCCAATGACTGCCGCGCGCCTTTCGGCGAAATCGGGGATCTTTGCCATCATGCAGTCGCAGGCGGTACTGCCATCGTCTACGGCGTCATTGTTGTGACTGACGCGGGATAGATATACGCACCGTCCACACCCATTCCGCCGAAGCTCTTGCCACCGAATCGGGTTGCCATTTTTCCCGGAAACTGACGGTGGATGTCGATCGCTGCCTGGGCGAGTGGGTCACTGGCCGGAACAAGTTTGACTCGGAATGGGTCCAGGTAGGGCGTGGCCATTTGGCCCGCCAACCGCAAAACCTCCCCATAGGCCCGACGAAGATTTGTGTCGTCGATCCGGTCGGATGCGATGTAGAGATACCACTGCCCCTCATCGCTTTCCTTGACCCAAAAGGCCGCGCGAACCGGAACGGAACTGTTCAAGCGGCGCACCAGATCCGCGCCTGCGTCAGTTTCTTCGATCACCAGTATCCCTTGATCCATTGCAGTACTCCGTCCTGAGAGTCGGTCACGGCTTCGAACAGCGTGCGGGCTTGGGCCTCTGTCTTTTGCTGGTAACGGGCTCGTTCATTCCAGTCTTTGACAAGTTGCCAGTTGGTGCCCAAGTTGGGATTCCCCACGGTCGTCGTATCGATTTGAAGTTGAAGTTTGAGGCCGGCCAAGTCGAGCAGTTCCAGCAGATTGTGAGTGAAGGATTTCTGCGCGACCACCTTGTCGGGGAAATCATGCAGGTTTGTTTGCCGGGCAATACACGCCTTCAACGCACATTCGACGGCATACCCACAGACATAGTACGCGCCCGACCAGCGGCCATTGTCGAGGAGAACTTGCGCGTCGGCCAATCGTTCAATGGCAAGCTGGTGCAAGTCGGTTCGGTTCAATGCGAAAGCCCTGCGATCAAGGACTTCTGTTTCAGTCGTGGAAACGAAGCCGGCCAGAGTTGCACGAAAACAGTGGCAGACCCCGTGCTTGTGCTACGCCATGCCGACATGTGGCCAATCTTCCACAAAGGTCGTTGCCGTAACAAGAGTTTGTTCGCGAGCCGCGGCTGGCACATGTTGGCTTCGTTGTCAGAAAGGGGGCTCCGAAATCTTCTCACTCTGCGCTTCCGACCCCGTATCGTCAGTTCTTCTTCGCCGGTTCCGCCGGAGTGGCGGGCTTGGCTTGGGCGACCGGTCCGTCTGTGGGCACCAGGCGCATCCGCAGGTTGTACGACTTCAGCTCGATCGACGGTTCGGACAGGTTCACGTCGAGGCTGTGGAAGCCGCTGTACATCGACGGCATCGTGGAGTCGTGCAGCACCTTGCCGGTCTGCTTGTGAATCGCCTGGATGCTCAACGTTTGGATGTTCATGTTTCCCTTGGGATTCCAACTGCGGGAGACGAACAACAACACCGGCACCGAGCGGAACCGGTCGACCACCAGGTTCTGATTCTTGACTTCATGCCGCCAAGCCAGCTTGCCATCGGACTTCTTCCAGGCGTGGATCACCCCATTCGCGCGAACCGAGGGGAGGCTTTCGCCGTAATGGTGGAAGCCCGCGGTGTCCGGCACGTTGGCGACGAAGTAGATCTGGTCGTCATCGGCCAGCGCGAAGGATTCGGTCCGCCGCGCCTTCATGTCTTCAGCGGGCACTGCCTCCAGCAGCGAACTTTTCCCGGACGCGATGTCGATCCGTTCGGCCTTGCCGTCGGGCGAAATTACGAGCATCTCATTCTGATCGAGAGGCGACACGAGTGACCCCGGCGGGAACTCCAACTTCCAACGGTCCGTGTTTGACGCAGGTTGGTGCAGTCGCAGGATGGTCTTGGCCGATTTGAATGACAGGAACCGAACCGCCGGTCCCTGTTCCAGCAACAACGCCGAATCCCCCCGCATTTGCAGGGTGTTGCCGAGCATGGCTGGCAGACCTTCGATCTTCAGCACCTTGCCGTCGGACGATCGAAACGCCTCGGCCTTGCTGCGGTCTTGAGGCACCACGCAGACCATGTCACGGTTGCCGACGACCTGCGCGTATTGCGGAATCCCCTCTTTCCGCCACAGCCATTCGCCCGTGCGCGGGTCGAGCACCGAGATGGACCGGCGGCCATAAACGCAGATGTAGTTTGGTTGCACCGCCGCCATTCGACCCGTGAAGGCGGCCTGTTGCAGCAGGGACATCTGCTGCTCGGCACCGCGGCTGGCGGTCGCCATCGCGAGTTGCGGCGGTCGCGACGCATGTCTCCAGAACGGCCCTCCATCTCCGGAGCCGTCGAGTGTCTTGGACCACATCACCCGCTTTTCGACGGGCGACACGACATGCAGCACGTCGCGGTTGATCAACACCATGTTGTGACCGAGGAATTCCGTCGCCGCGTAGCCGTCCCCCTGGTTGCGCGCGCTGTTGCGGAGCGGTGCCAACCAGAAGAACTGTCCATTCTCCATGAGCTCGAATGCCAGCCGCTGTTCCTGTTGCTGGACCGCGATCGTCAGCGGATCGAAGAACGGCAATGCCGTGCGGATCGCAATTTCCTGGGCGGGGGGCGTGTACTGGACCGGCCCCTGCACAAGCTGCAGCGGCCGCTCGTCCCATGCTGGACCACGGACCCGCTTGGCCGTTTGGACCTTCCCCTCGGCGAGCAGGCGTTGGACCAATTCCGCGCCCGTCACACCGGCTTCTGCGCCCGCCACACCATCGCCCAGCTTGACGTCACCAAACTCGCTTTCGAGCGACCGATAGAAGTACGCGGCATCGGCCGGCAATTGAAACTGTTCCATCAGGCGGGCGAGTCGCACGGTCGCACGCGCTGCGATGGCACGGTCGGAACTGTTGGCCAGTTTGAGCAATTCGAGTTGAGCACCACCAAAGTCTCCGGTCGTCGCCAAGTCTTCGATCAACGATTCGTGCAGCGCGGCCACCGCGGGATGAAAGCCCAGGATCGTCGCGACCTGACGCCGCGCGGCCGCATTCGCCCCCCTGGCTTCCGACGCGATGACAGCCACCCGGGCATCAACCTGTTCACGGTCGGCACCGACGGAGGCGGACCACAATTCCATCAGGCGACAGGCAAGCCAGACGCGCGGGGACATCGTCACCTGCGGATCATCACCGCGGGCAACAGCCGTTTCCGTATCCGCATTGCCACCGAGCGACCAAAGGATCTCAAAGGCGTCTTGGAATTTGGACTGGCCCACGAGGTGATCGGCCGTCAGTTCCTGATGCAGTCGCTTCTCACCGGGGGTCTTGGCGAGACGGCCCAACTCGTCCAACTCCGGCAGATGCGACTTGGGATCCTGCCGGATGACCGAAGCCAGGCATTCAATCAGTTCGCTGTGTCGACGGGCTTGTTCGTCGGTCGTCAGTCCTTCCGTACCAGTCGCCTGCAACAGCGGCAGCGCGGCGGAGTGTTCGCGGTTCAACAGGTGAACCTCGGCCTCCCGCAGCAGAGCCCACGCGTCGCGGGGATTCTGCGCCTTGCGACGCTGGATCTCGGTCATCACCGCATCGCGCTGGCCGAATCCAACCAGTCCGTGCGGTCCCAAGGCCACCAGCTTGCCGCGGTGCATGGCGAGGTTTCCCAGTGGCGGATGCGTCGGTGGGACGTAACCGAATGAGACCTTCTTCCCTGTCTTCAGGTCGAGCACCCGCAGTTCTCCATTGCTGAGCGGCAGGTAGAACTGATCTTCAACAGCCTGTCCGCGACCCGAGGGATGGGCGTCACCCAGTGGAGCGGTCCAAATCGGTTTGCCCGTCGACAGGTTGAAGGCACCGACCTCTGATTTGCCGACCAGCACGACCCGGTCGCCGAAGACTCCGGCCAGATACATCCACATCTCTTTCGGCTTCTCCCACAGTCGCCGACCATCCAGCAGGTTGAGCGCCAGGACGATCGGTTCCTCGGGTGGTGTGTAGACCACCACGCTGCCGGAGATGATCGGAGCAGACGGAGCCCACTGCGTGTTCAGATCCCGCTGCGGAACGAACTGCATGCTCGTGTCGCGTTCCTGTGTTCCCGATGGGGGCAGATACCGATGCGCCCACAACACCGACTGCCGCAACCGGTCCACGGCGACCAGCCAGCCGACGGTCGTTGGGCAGACAATCACGCCACCGTCGGCGGCCACCTGCGCCGTGAACCAGCGCCGGCCGATATCCTGCTCGATCTTGGTGTCTGTATAAGCGATTAACTGTGACCAACGCGGCGTTCCGGTCGCTCGATCCAATGACCACAACCGGACATCGTCTCCCTTGCCGGCCACCACCAGTAGTTCCTCACCATCAATGGCGGGAGCCCCATAAAAGAACGAGCCCGCCAGCGGCAGGTCGAATGATTCGTGCGATTCACCCCCGCCGATGCTCCATCGCGGACGCCCGGTCTTCAGGTCGTATGACACCAGGCGGTTCGTTTTCCAGGAGACTCCAAATGGATCCTGCATTTCGTTCGTGCCATCCCAACCCCACTGCTGTCCCGGTTGGGCGCGCGACAGAATGCCATGATCTTCAATCACGAACACCTGCTGGCCGTCACTGCTGACAAGGCCGTAAATGCCGTCGCGGAACAGCAGGCTGGAGAGCGGATGGTATTCGACCGACTGTCCCTGGTACTCGTTGACATCCTGCTGAAACTGTCCGCGAAATCGCCACGCGTCGCGTGCGTCCGCTTGCGGCGGCAGCCCGCCCACGATTCGTTCGGCGGAGACACCTTCCAGACTTTCCCAGATCGTCTTGCCGGTTTCGATGTCGACGGCGCGGACACCGCGCAGATCGCGGTAGATGACCCGTCCGCCGACCACCAGCGGAACTGCCGCCAGCACGGGGGTTTTGTCCTGATCGAGCAAGTCCTGCAGGATCCAATTGAGCCGCCGACGGACGGTGTGACTGCTGGTGAGCGGCACATTCCAGAGCGGTGCCAACAGCGGTTCGCTTCCGAGCGACGTCCCCAGTCGCGCGACCGAACCGTAGAGCTGCAGCCAGTCATTCAGCACCAACGATCGGGTGGGCAGGGCGGCGGTCGTGCCGCCGACCCATGTTCCCGCCTCAACACCGCCCAATCCCAAGTTCACTTTCTTTCCGGCAGGGTCGCTCAATCCTTCGAGCAGCTTCTGACTGGCGGAGAGATCACCCGCCTGGCGGTTGGCGAGAGCCGCCTTGATGCGCCAGGCACCATCGGTCGAGAGGGATGCGGACGAGCGCGAGATCTCATCAAACCAAGCCGCCGCCAAGCCAAATTCACCCCGGTCGAAGTGCAGGCTGCCGAGATAATTGGCGGCCTCGTAACCGGCGGGAGTGTGCAGGAACCGCGTCGCGACGGCCACATAATCGGCGGTCCGTCCGCTGCGGCGGGCTTCGGCCAACAGTTGCTGGGCCAGCCCGGAATACTGGGTTCGATAATCTTCCAGGAACTGCTTCGGGGCGCTGCCCAACAATTGGTTCGCACTGCGCCGGACAGATTGCCAGCGTCCGTCCCGCTGCCGGTACAGCGAGTCTTCCGGCAGGTCCAGCAGGCGCTGCAACAGTTCCTGGGCGATCTTCCATTCACTCTTTCGGATCGCCGATTCCGCGGCCCGCATCATCTGCTCGGCCTTCAAATCGTGCGGCGCACGACTGTCGATGAAGTCGCGATCACGGCTGCGGGCCCCCGGATCGTCGACTCCATCTTTGTCTTCGAGAGGCTTGCGCGGCGCGTTGGGATTGAAGATCCATTTCAGCAGCGGCTTCAAGACGGGTCTGGCTTCGGGGGGCAGGGCCTGTTCGACCGCCTTGACCTGGGCCTCGGCAGCCAACTCTTTCTGATTCTTGACTGGCTGGGGTCTGGCGTTGAACCCGCGCCTGATCTGCACGACACGCGCCTGCCCGAGACTCGGCGCACTCAACCCGACCACGGCACGCATCAGCGATGTACACGCATGGGCGGATGGGGCGCTCGTGAAGGTCAGTACGATCAGGACGACACAGATCGACAACCAGCGACATGACAACCCGCGGCACGCCGAGACCGAATCCGCTCTTCGCACTCGCACCCCAACCCGAGTCATGGTCATGGCTTTCCTCTTTGTCTTCGCGATTTATCGTCGTGCGAAATTATCTCGTTCCCGGCAGGGCTACTGCGATCGTGCTAGATCAACCAAACATCTGAGGTCTGACGAGCGGTGAACTCTACGGTATTTCACTTCAGGAAGAAACAAAATCGACTTCTGGAAAAGAGGAGGCTGCGGGTTCGTTGCAGCCACAAATTCGCTTCGCTACACTTCTCGGTCCGCCGAAGCCCACCTTGTCCGTGGATTCTCTCGACGAGTTCGTTGAACCCGGAGCCAACTGCGTTCGGAACTGGTGGCTGCGGCTCCGGATTCCACAACTGATGCCGCCGATGACGGCTCCAGGTTCAACGAATTCCGCGGCGAAGCAGGGATTGTTTTCGGTGTTGAACGGTGACACCTCCGTTGGCTCAACGTTATTTTTTCGGTTTGAAAGGCACAGGACGACATGTCAAAGGAAGCGAAGCTGGTTGTCGAACCACGCACAGAACTGGGTTCGGCGGCCTGCCGACGACTCCGCAATCGGGGACTGATACCCGGCAACGTCTACGGACACAACGCCCCGCCGACGGCGGTGGTGATCACGGCCGATGCCTTGCGTCCCGTCATCAAGTCGGGCGTTCACGTCGTCGACTTGGATCTCTCGGGCAAGCAGGACAAAGCGGTCATTCGCGAAGTCCAATGGGACATCTTCGGCAAGGACATCCAGCATTTCGACCTGCTCCGCGTCGACCCGAACGAACGCGTGAACATCTCCGTGCCGATCGAACTGAAGGGGACGGCCCCCGGTGTCGTCGCGGGTGGTATTCTGGAGCAGCCGATGCACCAGATTACGATCGACTGTCTGGCCTACCAGATTCCCGACTCCATTCAAATCCGCATCAGTGCCTTGGAACTCGGGCAGGCGATCCACGTGAAGGATCTGGAATTGCCGGAAGGGAGCCACGCGCACGCCCAGCCGGATTCCATCGTGGTGCATGTCGTCAAGCTGCAGGCTCACGAAATCGCGGCGGCGGAAGCGGGCCCGGCCGAACCGGAAGTCATCGGCAAGAAGCCCGATGCGGATGCGGCGGACGACAAGAAGGACGACAAGAAGAAAAAGTAACAAGGCCGATCAACGGCTCGAATACGCGAGGGCTCGGCACCGGCCGAGTCGTAGCGATTTGACCGTGCTTCCATGCGGTTCGGCGTCGGCGACAGTCGCGGAGAAAGCCGATGAAAATCGTCGTCGGCTTGGGCAACCCGGGCGGCAAATACGAGGGAACCCGGCATAACGTCGGGTTTGAAGTTCTGGCGGAACTGGCACACCGCTGGAATGGTTCCAAGCCCAAGCCCCGGTTTGAAGCGAGTCTGACGGAGATCTTGTGCGGTGCCGAAAAGCTGTTGCTGTGCGCGCCGCAAACGTTCATGAATCTGAGCGGTCGCAGTGTTCAGCAAGTGGTCAGGTTCTATCAGACGCCGCTGTCGGACCTGATCGTCATTGGCGACGACTTGAACCTGAAAACCGGACAGATCCGACTGCGGGTCACAGGGTCCGCCGGAGGCCAAAAGGGGCTCCAAAGCATCCTGACCTGCCTGAGTACGGAGGCCATCGCCAGGCTGCGAATCGGGATCGGGCGTCCGCCGGGAGAAATGGACGCCACAGACTATGTTCTTGGCCGGTTTCGCAAGGACGAAATCGAACTGATCGATGCCGCGGTTAGGCGGGCGGCATCGGCGGTGGAAACATGGGCCACGGACGGGATTGCCGCAGCGATGAACAAGTTCAACGGGGACGCAGCTACTGACAAGCCGGAGTGAGATGCGAGAATCGATGCGGTGACGTAATCCACGCCGTGCAACGAACGAAATCATCGCTCAGACAAGCAACCAGGGACCGCCGCCGGTTGCAAATTGCCGTGAAGCCGGTACAACTATCGCTTTCCGCGCACCACACAATTGGTTTCCATACGCCAGATACTTCAGTCAATCCGTCAATAGGCACAATCAAGTTTGCCGCGGCAGCCCGCAGAGGCTGCACCAATCGAAGGGGATCCACTTTGTCCGAGTACATGTATGAGGGAATGTTCCTGCTGGACAGCAACCGGTTTGCGGCTGACCCCGAGGGAGTTCAGGGGGCCGTGAAGGGCATTCTGGATCGAGTCGGCGCAAGCATCGTGGCGTCCCGTCCGTGGCAGGAAGGCAAGCTGTGCTATCCGATCGAGAAGCATCGAAAGGGCCTGTATTTCCTGGCCTGCTTCAAGATGGACGGCGAGCAGATGGCCGAACTGAACCGGCTGTGCAAGTTGAACGATACGGTCCTGCGTCAACTGGTGATCCGTCATCCCCAGGTGATCTTTGACGCGATGGTTGATGCGCTGATGTCACACGACGGCGCGATCCACAGTCCCGAACAGCGTCCCGATCCTCGTGATCCGCGAGCCAACTTTGGCGAACGCGATCGTTTGCCGGAAGGACTGGAAGAAGAACGGTAATTCCCCGTTGGTTTCGTGTTGGCGAAGTACCAGCCCGAAGCGCCAGCGAGGGAGTGAAACTGCACCACCCCTCCCCGAAGGAGCCCTGCCATGGCGAGTTTCAACAAGGTCATTCTCGTGGGGAATCTGACCCGCGATCCGCAAGTCAAGTACACGACCGGCGGCACCGCCGTGACCGAGATCGGACTGGCGGTGAGCAGGCAGTGGACCGACAAACAATCCAACACGCGCAAGGAAGAGACGACGTTCATCGACATCACACTGTGGGGACGGACTGCGGAAATCGCCGGCGAGTACCTGTCCAAGGGGAAGCAGGTTCTGATCGAGGGCCGGTTGCAATTGGACACTTGGGATGATCGCGAATCGGGGCAGAAGCGGAGCAAGCTGAAGGTTGTCGGTGAGAACATGACGATGCTGGGATCACGCAGCGACGGCGGTGGTGGTGGTGCTCCAGCGGGAGGCGGCGGGGCTGGGAAAAGCTTCGCAGGTGCTCCGCGTGGAAATGACACCGGACCGGCCAGCTCGGAGCCCAGCGACTTCGGCGGCTACGATGAGCCCGCCCATGACGGCGGTGGAAACAGTGGCGGTGGAAACGGTGGCGGCGGCCCAACGGACGATGTCCCGTTCTAAGTGACAGGACCAGTCGGACCCGTGGCCCGCAAACTTGGATCGAATCAATTTCACATTAACGTTCGGCGGATGTCGAACAGGATTCACGGAACAGCACGATGGCACGCAGTACTCACACCGCCTCAGGCCGGCCACGAATTTCCCGGAACATTGAGTTGCTTCTGGCCGAGGATGTGCAGTCGCTCGGCAAGCGCGGGGAAATCGTCCGCGTGAAGCC
>JANMLE010000505.1:0-4311 GCA_031372385.1 Planctomycetota bacterium
AGCGAACGCAACATCACCCCGATGCAGTACCGCACCAGCGTCATCTGGCCGATGCTGGCCCTCAAGAAGCTCGCGGGTGAGCAGGTGGAAATCACCGACGCAGAAATGATGCAGGCCTTCAAGCGGAACTACGGGGAGCGGGTGAAGGTCCGTGTGATCATGATCGAGAACCCGCTCAAGGGGAACGAGATCTGGGAGAAGGCCCGGCGCGACCCCGACAGCTTCGAACAGTTGGCCCAGCAATACTCCGTCGATCCCAACAGCCGCGCGCTGGGGGGCCAGGTGCCGCCCATCCCGCGCTACGCCGGCAACGACACGCTCGAAAAGGAAGCCTTCAAGTTGAAAGAGGGGGACATTTCGGGAGTGATCGACATCGGCAACAAGCGCTATGTGATCCTCAAGTGTGAAGGCCGCACCGTCCCCGTCGTGTCGGACATCGAAGAGGTGCGCGACACGCTCTACGACGAACTGAAGGAATCGAAAACACAACAGGCAGTCGGCAAGGTCTTCGAGAAGATCAAGGCCAATACCCGCGTCGACAACTACGCCGCCGGCACCACCGCCGCACCGGAACGAGTTGTCCCGGTCAGCGCCCAGTCGTCCGCTCCCGAGCAAGGCGGACCCGGTCAAGGTGGCTTCGGTGGTTCGGTTCCCAAAGCGGGCACGCCCGCCGCGACAACCCGCCCTGCCGCCGGTGCCGGCAAACCCGCCGCAACCACGACCGCTCCGCCCCGCGCCTCACGCAACTGATCCAACGCAGGGACGTCGCGTAGAAGTCCTGACGCAATTCTCTCCCACGGCGCGTCGCTGCTAAACCAGTGGCGCGCCGTGTTGCGTTTGCTGAGGTTGGAAGAACGACATGCCAGGGACCAGCGGTCACAGCCGACGTCGCGAATTCTTCTTCCTCCCGCGTCCCGCGACGAGCCTCCCGCCACTTTCCGTTGTCTGCTAGAATCCCGGTCGAGACGTATCCAACCAACACGCCAACCCCACGACGCCCCGAACGAGACTCGCTCATGCGTAATGAATCTGAAATCCCCTTTGCCGACAATCCGTTCTCCATTCCGGTGGCCGACCGGCTGAAGCGGCTGCCGCCGTATCTGTTCGGCAAGATCAACAAGCTGAAGTACCAGAAGCGCGTCGCCGGTGTGGACGTGATCGATCTGGGCATGGGCAACCCGACGGATGCTCCCGACGCCCAGATCACCGACAAACTAAAGGAAGCGGTGCTCGATCCGAAGAATCACCGCTATTCCGTCGCCAACGGCATCGCCAGCCTGCGCCGTGAAGTGGCCAAGCGCTACGACCGCAAGTACGGCGTCAAGCTGAACGGCGACGACGAAGTCATCGCGTGCCTCGGTTCGAAGGAGGCATTCAGCCACATGTGCCTGGCGCTGATGGGCCCCGGCGACACCGCCATCGTCCCCGCGCCGACGTTTCCCATTCACGCCTATTCGGTGATGCTCGCTTCGGGCAATGTCATCGCGCTCGACGTGCGCGATCCCTCCGAATTCCTCCGCAATGTCGCCTACACCTGCGAGCACCTCTATCCCAAGCCGAAACTGGTCGTGGCCAACTTCCCGCACAATCCGTCGGGGACGTGCATCGAGCAGAAGTTCTTCGACGAACTGGTCGTGCTGGCCAAGCGGTACAAGTTCCTGGTGATCAGCGATTTCGCCTATGCCGACATCTGCTTCGACGGCTACCAGGCCCCGAGCTTTCTGGCCTCGCCGGGCGCGATCGATGTCGGTGTGGAAATGACGACGATGAGCAAGGGCTTCAGCATGGCCGGCTGGCGGATCGGCTTCTGCTCGGGCAACCGCGAAATGGTCCGCGCGCTGGCGACGATCAAGGGCTACTACGACTACGGCATCTTCCAGGCGAGCCAGATCGCCGCGATCATCGCCCTGCGAAACTGCGAACCGGCCGTCGAGGCGATCGCCAAGGAATACCAGATCCGCCGCGACGCGCTCGTCGAGGGCCTCAACCGCATCGGCTGGGACGTCGAAAAGCCCAAGGCCGGCATGTTCGTCTGGGCTCGCATCCCCGAACCGTGGGCCCAGATGGGTTCGATCGACTTCTCGATGAAGCTGCTGGACGAAGGGGGCGTCGCCGTCAGCCCCGGCCGCGGCTTCGGCGAGGAGGGCGAGGGCTACCTGCGTCTGGCCATCGTCGAAAACAGCCAGCGCCTCAGGCAAGCCGTCCGCCAGATCCAGACCTGCCTGAAGATCGACGCCGCCCCGGCTGCGTGAGGGTGACGGCTGCGGGTGGGTGAGTCACCGGTTCGATGCAATCGCAGGTTCGGAGGTCATCAACCGCATGAAGCCTCGCATCTATCTGGAAACGACGATCCCAAGTTACCTCACAGCTTGGCCGAGCCGCGATTTGGTTCGCGCGGCTCATCAGCAGGTCACGCGCGAGTGGTGGGACAAGCGTCGAGACGAGTTCGATCTGTTCATCTCACAATTCGTCCTCGACGAAGCTGGTGCGGGTGATCCGTCCGCCGCACAACGCCGCCTCGAAGTCCTGGCCGAACTGCCGTTGCTCGATGCCAGCGAGGATGTCGAACTTCTGGCGGGCGAACTGGTGGCTCGTGTTCCATTGCCCGCCAAGGCCGCGACCGACGCCATTCACATCGCCATCGCAGCGATCAATGGCATGGACTACCTGCTCACTTGGAACTGCTCACATATTGCCAATGCCGAGTTGCGAACCAGCATCGAGTTCGTCATACGTGAGCGGGGTTACGAACCGCCCATCATTTGCACACCCGAAGAATTGATCGAGGAATCACATGGCCGCTGACAGCATTGTTTCCGAAGTTCGGCAAGCCCGTGATGCTCTGGCGCAGCGATTCAACTACGACCTGCATGCCATTGTGTGCGATGCGAGAAAACGCCAAGCCACCAGTGGGCGAAAGGTGGTGTCGTTTCCACCCAAGAGAATCGGTCAACCCGTTGAGTCGGCACGACTCAATTAGGGTCGGTAACTTTGGCGTCGTGCTGCTCCTCCAGTCAGTGTGCGACTGATGATCGACAGAAATGACAAACCCCGCGATGATGAGTCGCGGGGTTCTTTCATTCGTAAAAATCGAGCGTGCAACGTGGGCGAGTTCTTCAAAGGTTGGCGACGGAAGGCCGGGCTGGTCACGCTCGCGATGGCGCTGCTATTGACCGTGGCTTGGATGAGGAGCTGTGTCACCAGCGACGTGATAATCAGTCACTCCCAAATGCCAAGCACTTCATTCGAGTCGTGCGACGGCGGACTTTGCTGTTTTCAATGGACGGACACTTCAACTGCCGCACAGCACCGCACCAGTCGGCAGACACTCTACTTCATCCCCTATTGGTCGCTCGTCCTGCCGCTGACTCTGCTCTCGGCGTGGCTGCTCCTCGTCAAGCCTCGGAAGGCGAAGGCCGCAACCGGGAGCACGCCGTAGATTTCAACTCACGCAGACAGTACCCATCGTTCGGCCGCTCTCTAATCTGCCCGTTATCCCCGGCCCAAATACGCTTGGTCGCGTGGCAGGACGATCGCTTCCAGGAAGTTGACGTCGGCGGGCAGCGTCATCATGGCGAGGGCGGCTCGCGCGATGGTTTCGGGGGACATCATCGGTTCTTCGTCCGACTCCTTCCCCGAATCGACACGGCGTTCCACCGAGACGTTGCCCGGATGCAGGCACGAGCAGGTGATGCCGTGCGGGCGGCCGTCGAGGGCGATGGCTTGGGTCAGGCCCCAGACGCCGAACTTCGCCGCCGCGTATGGAGTGTTCCCTTCGCGCGGGCGTTGGGCAGAAATCGAGCCGATGTTCAGGATGCGTCCCGATCGCTTCGGCTTCATCATTCGGAACGCCGCGCGGCTGCACAGGAAGGAGCCGGTCAGGCAGGAACCGACCACGTTGTTCCAAGCCTCCAGCGTCACTTCGTCGAGCGGTCCGCCATCGAAGGCTCCGGCGTTGTTGACCAGGATGTCGACCCGGCCGAACCGCTGCTGCACCGCGGCAAACAGCAACTCGACGTCGGCTTCGCTCGAAACATCGCACGCCTGGGCCAGCACGTCCGCTCCTGTGGCGCGGAATTCGTCGGCGACCAGCGCGAGCTTCTCGGCATTGCGGGCACACAACACCACGGCCGCCCCTTCCTGAGCAAAGAGCTTGGCGATCGCCTTGCCAATCCCCTGGTTGGCTCCAGTGATGACGGCGACTTGATTGGCGAGCTGTTGGGCAAGCTGTGGCATGGGGGCTTTCGGGTTGGAGGCTGGAGACAGAAGGCTGGGGACAGAAGACAAGATCTTCCGCGACTTTGCCACTGT
>JANMLE010000614.1:0-2210 GCA_031372385.1 Planctomycetota bacterium
TCCCAGCAGGCCCGATTGAATGACCTCAAAGCTCCGTCGAAAGCCCTCGGTGGAGCAGCCTTGGTTTCCTGTCTGGGTCGCCAACTTGGGATGACTCTTCGCGAGCTTCTCCAAGGCGCAGCATTCGGCGACGGAATGGGCCAGCGGCTTTTCGCAATAGACATGCTTGCCGGCTTGCAACGCCGCCTGGCAAATGGGGACGTGCCAATGGTCGGGCGTGCCGATGATCACCGCGTCGACGCCCGTCTCCTTGTCGAGTAACTCGCGGTAGTCGTGGTACGACCTGGCATTGGTCAGCCCCTTCGCTTGCAGCGCACTGTCTCGCTGCCGTTTGTCGACATCGCAAATGGCGACGATCTGCTGATCGATCTTGGCGAGTTCCGGGATCAAGTAACCCCGCATCTGCCCGCCCATCCCGATGCACGCGAACGACAGTCGCTCGTTGGGTGATTGGCCCGCCAACACGCCCGCTGGCAGAAGTGTGGGACAGCCGATGCCGATCGCCGCGGCCGATTGAACGAATCGACGACGGGAAAGTTTGTGGGGCATGATGACGTCTGCGTCTTTCCGGGGTTGGGGGACAACTGATTGCCGAAGATGCGCTGGATCGCGGTATGAAGCGGTTTGAACCGGTGGTCGGAAACTCATTGCACCAGAGTGCGAGCCCGAATCGGGGAATTCAAGGGCATCGGAGAAACACAGCCGGCCTACGGCCGGAACCAAAGGATGTCGTGACCGACAAAAGTCCCCGTAGCACGGACGCCTCGTCCGTGCGTCGGAAATCGCCCCTGACCTTCGCGCACGGACGAGGCGTCCGTGCTACGAAACGCTGTCCAAGCGACTTTTTTCGGTCACGTCAAGGATTTAGACAGAAAAAGTGGGGACAGAAAAATGAAACGCTCCATCCCGGTCATTCGCGTCTTCGCCACCATTCCCAAGCCTCCTTGCCAGGAACCCCATGGAATTCAACACCACCCGTGCCTTCGCCAAGGAGGCACTTTCTGTCACGACCAATCCCCCGACAAACAACACCGGAACGCCGGTTACACCCGATTGATTCCTCAGCCATCGATCCACACGAAAGACTGGTGGGACGCCGGTTGGCCTCCGACGGTTTCGGGGGACGTTTGGATGCTCCGTCCGTGTTGAGGATCGTGCGGCAAGAAGTCGGAATCGTCCTCGCTCGCAATCGTGCTGTTGTCGGTCTCGGACAAGGGGACCGGACCATGCAGCCAACAGCCCGATTCGCCGGATTGGCAGAGTCGCCGCCAGCCGAGACTCAGCCGTCCCATCGTCCACCGCGCATTGATGTCTTGCAGCGGACGGACGCGCTGTTGGCCGTCCGCGTCACGGTAGCGCATCGCGTCGATTCCGAGTGGTCCGAAGTAGCCGGCGTGTTGCAGTCGCACCGCCGCCCGGAGCGCGACCTCAACGGACGAAGCCCATTCGTCGAGAGTCCCATTGATGCCGAACCGGCTTCCGGCGTACTGTCCGTTGGCATTGGCCAGCAGCGGCGTCAGGCCGATCACTTGCGATTCACCCGCGCGCGGAATTTCGATCTGAATTCCGATTTCGTCGAGGCGCGAGACCCACGGTTCGAGAAAGACCCGGCCGAGCGAAAACCGTCTGCACAGCCAGTTGCGGGCCGCTTCTGTGAGTGGTCCCTCACCGAGAAGTCGCTCGCGACCCGACATGCCGAACTCGGCCTTCAGCACCCAGCGTGTGCCCGGACCGAGTCCCTTCAACAGCGCGTCGGCTTCGGGGAATGACTGGGGAACCTCCGCGGCTCCGTCCAGTCCGACACGCCATTCGAGTTCCAGAGTTGCCGAGAAGCGGCGCGAGTTGCCCAGCCGAACGGCTTCAGGCGGCGGGGCGTTTCGAGTCCAGCCGTGCGTGTCACACAAATGCCGGACATCATTGGTCCAACCCCACGGAACGCATTCGACGCCGCGCGGAACGGCATCAAGGGACGTGACCGGAATCACGCGCGGCAGTCCGTCGCGGGCCGCCTGTTCGAAGAAGCTTGCTTCGATGGGCTGCGGTATCCAGAGGTAGTCGCCGTCATCGGCGATGGCCAGCCACGATGTGGCCAGTTCCGCGTTGATGCGATCGAGTTTCACGGGCAACTGCCGAGTCGGTGCGGCCAGCCGGTGTTCAAAGTCGAAGTTGCCGAGAAACAGGCGCGGCATGATGACTTCAACTCGCGGGGG
>JANMLE010000642.1:0-3640 GCA_031372385.1 Planctomycetota bacterium
TACACAAGCCGGATGCCAACCAACCGAGCCAATTGAACACGACCATGATCAATGTTCTCCAGTGAATGCAGCGCTGCGGGCAGAAGTGAATTGTGTTGTGAAGCGAGGAGGCCATCGCGCCGCCATCAATGCTGCGCCAGACCCGCAGAGACTGCTTCGATCCAAGGCGTCGAAGCGGGCGATACCGTAACCAGTGCGCGACAAGAAACGCAAGTGGCTGTCTGGAGCATCGCTTTGCCATGTGTGCGATCATCATTCGCCCTGTGAGTGTTTCGCGGCCCCTCGACGATTTGCCGCGCGCCATCGCGGTCCATCAATCCCTGTGGGAGCGGTTACAGTTCGTCTGTGGCGTCATAACGTGGCGGAAGTCGTGGGACTTCAGTTTGGGGCTCTCACGAGTTCCGCAGCCGATCCGTTGAAACCGTTCTAACGGGCTAGTCGTCAATTTCTTGTGGTGCTGCGCGCATTTCGGAACCAGCCGATGACTCCGACGAAGAGGCGGCAGTGAGACCACCGATTTCACAGATGAAGAGGGAAGAGAAGAATGCATTTGGTCTTCGTCTGATCTGTGTCATCTGTGAAATCTGTGGTTCTACTTCTGCCTCTTTGGTTGCGGCCGAAAGGCTGCTTCGTTTAACCCTGAGCCAACGGCGAAGGCGGAACGCGCAGACGCGTCCGTCTCCGCTGGCACTGTTGGCACACATGCCGGGCGCTGGCACCCGACACCTTCGCCGTTGGCTCAGGGTTAAACGACTTGGTCTGGGCCGCGTGCAGAATTGTGGGCACCATCAGCCGTCCCCGGAGATCGCCACGAAATGGCCTCGGATGATTGCCAGTCGATGGCCAGAATCGAGCCCCTTGGCCGACAACTGGCCTGTGGAGAAGCATCGACGGAAGTCGCGTTCACCGCTGAATGAAATGTCAGCAACTTAGTGCGACGCTGTCTTTCTGCGGGCTTTTGTGGGCGTCGCTCATGACGGTCCCTCCTTCCCCCGCCACATCAGGCACGTGCTCACCGGGGTGTGGCACGGAGTGCGCATTAGGCCCGTCCGACAACTGCTGGTCGCCGCTTGAATGCTCATTGGACACGACCAGTTCACTCTCACTATTGGGAAGGTGCTCATGACTGCTGCCATTGCCTTACCGCTCGAAAAACCACAGAACGGCATCGCCGGATTGAAGCATATTCGGCATGACATCATCTCCGGGATCGTGGTTTCACTGGTCTCCTTGCCACTGTCATCGGGGATCGCGATTGCCTCGGGAGTCCCCCCGATCTACGGGTTGATCTCCGCCGTCATCGCCGGTCTCATTTTTCCGTTCATCGGCGGCGCGTACATGACGATTGCCGGCCCGGCGGCCGGATTGGCTCCGGCGATCATGGCCGTGATGATCTCGTTGGGCGGGGCGGGAGACGCCGAGCACTTGGGTGCCGGTTACCATCACCTGCTCGTCGTCATCTTCATGGTGGGCTGCGTGCAGTTGGTCATGGCCCTGCTGAAGCTGGCCAGGTTCGCGGCGATCATTCCGGTCACTGTCGTGGAAGGAATGCTCTGCTCGATCGGTTGCCTGATCATCGCGAAGCAACTGCCGATGTTCTTCGGCTACACCGGCAAGGTGCATGCGCACGAGTTCTTCGAGTTTGTGAAGGACACTCCGGAATTTGCCCGGCACCTGACACCGCTCGCGTTCAGTGTGGCCATGGCCAGTCTGGTCCTGTTGTTCGTGCTCGGGGCGTTGGCCAAGAAGGTGAAGTTTTTCTCGGTCGTTCCGCCACAACTGATCGCGGTGGTCTTCGGCGTCGTGCTGGCTTCGTTCCTGAATCTGGGTGCCGTCAACGACGGTAAGTTCCTGATCAAACTGCCTGACACTCCGTTCCACGGATTCTCCTTCCCGGACTTTGCCGGACTGCTGGCCCGGCAGGATTTGTGGTATGCGGCGATCCTGGGCGTCATCATGCTGACCATGATCGACGGTGTCGAATCACTGGCGACGGCGTTCGCCGTCGACCGCATCGACCCCTTCCGCCGCAAGTCGGAACCGAACCGCGTTCTGCTGGCGATGGCTGTGTGTAACATCGCCTCCAGCATGGTCGGCGGCCTGACGATCATTCCCGGCGGCGTGAAGAGCAAGTGCAACGTTGCCTCGGGTGGCCGGACCCTGTGGGCCAACTTCACCAATGCCATCTGCCTCATCGGCTATCTGATGGTTGGTCAGCAGTGGATCAACATGATTCCCAAGGGAGTGCTGGCGGCGGTCCTGATCTTCACCGGTTGGAAGATGTGCGAACCGCTGGTCTGGCGGCACACGGCCAAGATCGGCAAGGAACAGTTGGCGCTGTTCACCTTCACGGTGCTCGTCACGCTGTTGACCGACCTGTTGATCGGGATCATGGCGGGCGTCGTCGCGAAGTACTTCCTGAACCTGCTGATTTGCAGCCGATCGATCGCCGCATCGCAGGATGAGTCGGCTTCGTTCGGACGCCACATGCTCGACTTCTTCCGCAATCCGGTGACTCGCAAGACGCTGACGAACGGCGAATGGCACCTGCACCTCGACCGGCCGCTGGTCTGCTTCAATTCCATGAAGCTCGAAGAGGAACTCTTGAAAGTGCCCGCCGAGGCGACGTCGGTGCATCTGCATCTCGAATCGGGAGTCGCGCTGATCGACCACAGTTCGTGCGAGGCCCTGCATTACATTGTCGAATCGTCCGCACACGGCGGAGTTCCGATCACGGTCGTCGGCATGGAGCGGATGCTGCGGCTGTCGAAGCACGCCAGCTCGGTCCACATCGCCGATCCTGTCCCTGTCCCGGTCCCCCAAGCCGTTTGATGTCGAAAGCACCCCGCCGGGCCGGTGACGTACACCGGCTCGCGCACACCTCGTCCCAAGTATGTTGTCGTTCTCGTCCGCACCCACTTGTTTTGGAAAGCAATCATGCCTGAAGCTTCGAATCCCGCCTTGTCGATGACCCATGAAACTGCCGGCCAAGTTGGCTACGCCGAGATGCCCCTCGCGCTCACGTTCGCGTTCTCCGCCCAGCGCCGGAAAGCCGGAATCGCGCAGGGACTTGGCGGAGCCGCGTTGCTGACAGTCGGCGCGTTCCTGCTGACCCAGATCACCGCCACGCCGGGACTCTCCATGCAGTTGGCCATCCTGGGATCAGTGGGCATAGTCGGCGGTCTCGGTCTTCTGGTGAGATCAATGGGCGACCTGTACGGCCGCCTGGTCATCGACGAATCCGGCATCGCGATCCGCCCCAGCATCACCGGCTACTCGATCCGGTGGAACGAACTCGACCGCTGGGAAGTGAAATTCGATTCCGCACAATATCCCGAAGCCAACAGCGTTTTGTTTTGGACTCCGGACGCACCCTGCGCCCTGTTCATCCCCAACAGCTCGCTTACCCACCAGAATCGCGTGGATCTCCGCCAGATCCTGCAGACCTACGCCGCCGACAAAGAAGCCAGCGGCGGCCGGTTGACTCGCAACTGACCCCCGTCGCATCGCTCGACACCAGGGATGATCCTTCGGAACGACAGACGTTCGCGTTCGCCGAGAGTCATGGAACAGAGCCAGCGGCCCGCACACCCGGTGTGCGGGCCGAAGGAATTTTCATCGGGGTGTTTGGGCGGGGGGG
>JANMLE010000644.1:0-1839 GCA_031372385.1 Planctomycetota bacterium
AGCAGCCCGGCCTTCAGCGACCACAGCGCGGCGACACTTCCAAACATTCGCTTGCTCATCGGAGTTTCCCTTTCGCAAAAGACGTTCGACGTCGACCGATCGTCATCGTGTGCTGTCCGCGGGGGCGCATCGCGGCGTCGAAGGAATTCCGTGCGGCCAAGTCACATGCCCGGCCCTGTTACCCATGAGAAACGAATTCCCACGGACGTTCTCAACAGGTGGCCGGAAGATTCTGTGACGATTTCAAGGCGCGCCGTTTTGGACTGCGGAGATTCATCACCGCTTTCCTTTCTGCTTTCGCAGCGACGTTCGTGAGGGTTTGCCTTACGCGAAGGCGCGAAGAAACTCTCCGCGGCTTCGCGCAAGGTCCGCTCATGTTCCCCTCTGGTCGCTCGTCTCGAATGGGCGTTGGACGGAAGGGCTAGAAAACCTTCAAGTCCCTGCGGAAGAGTGCCACGAGTGCCGCATTGTCGCACCCCGTGAAGGATGCCCAGCAGCCAACGTCCGAAACGGCTCGCGCCGCCTCCCGCAGGGACGAGCGGAATGATCGCCCGCCGACGTCGAATGTCAAGAATCGTCGTACTACCGGCCGAGGTTCCTCATCACAAACGCCCACTGGTCGGCGGCTTCTTCGATCAGCTTGGATGTTGGCTTGCCCGCACCGTGGCCGGCACGGGTCTCGATCCGGATCAGGACTGGTGGTTCGCCGGTGTGATACTCCTGCAACCGCGCGGCGAACTTGAAGCTGTGGCCGGGGACGACGCGGTCGTCGGTGTCGGCGGTCGTCACCAGCGTGGCGGGATATTTGGTCCCCGGTTTCAAGGCGTGATACGGCGAGTAGCCCAACAGCGTCGGGAACTCATCGGGATTGTCCGCGCTGCCGAAGTCGTCGACCCAGAATCGGCCGGCGGTGAACTTGTGAAAGCGGAGCATGTCCATCACGCCGACCGCCGGCAGGCACGCGCCGAACAACTCCGGCCGCTGAGTCATGCAGGCCCCGACCAGCAGTCCGCCGTTCGAGCCCCCCTGGATCGCCAGCTTGTCCGGGCGCGTGTACCGGCTTTTGATCAACCATTCCGCGGCGGCGATGAAGTCGTCAAACACGTTCTGCTTTTTGAGCTTCGTGCCCGCCTTGTGCCAGTCCTCGCCGTACTCGCCGCCGCCGCGCAGGTTCGGCATGGCGAAGACGCCCCCCATTTCCATCCACGCGACGCGCGACACCGAGAACACCGGCGTGAGCGGAATCGAAAACCCGCCGTAGCCGTAGAGCAGCGTCGGGTTGGATCCGTCGAGCTTCACGCTCTTCTTGTGGGCGATGAACATCGGCACCCTCGTGCCGTCCTTGCTCAAGTAGAAGACCTGCTTGACCTCGTAGTCGTCCGGGTTGAACTTGACCGTGGCACGTCGCAGCAGCGTGCTTTCGCCGGTCAGCAGGTCGTAGCGGAAGATCGACGGCGGCGTGGCGAAGCTGGAGAACGAGTAGAACGTTTCCGTGTCGGTCCGCTTGCCGCCGAATCCGCTCGCCGAACCGATGCCGGGGAACTGCACTTCGCGAATCAGCTTTCCATTGAGGGCGTGCAGCTTGACTTGGGTCTTCGCGTCCTTCAGGTACGTCAGCACAAACTGGTTCGCCACGATGTCGGTCCCGACCAGCGTCTCGGCCGACTGCGGGATCACTTCGCGGATCTTGGCGGGCTGGCGAATGTCAATCGCGACGATCCGCTTGCGCGGCGCGTCCAGGTCGGTCGCGAAGTAGAACACCGGACCGTCGTTGCCGACGAGCGTGTACTCGTCGTTGAAGTGCTCGATCAGGTCGACCGGCATCGCGTACGGTTCATG
>JANMLE010000657.1:0-4252 GCA_031372385.1 Planctomycetota bacterium
GCCATGTAGCCGCAATCCTCCAGCAGGGCGATGAACAGAAACAGGAAACATATCTGGGGAAGAAAGACGAGAATCCCGCCGACGCCGCCGATCACTCCGTCAACCACCAGACTTCGAAACGGCCCCGGACTTATCAGCGAACCCACCCACGCGCCGATCGCCTGCTGCCCGGTTTCGCAGAGCTGCATCAAGGGGGACGCGATCGTCGAAATCGACTGAAACACCGCAAACATGATGACCGCGAAGGCGCCGAGTCCCCAGACCTTGTGAGTCAACCACTGGTCAAGCTGATCGCTGCGAGTGACGGACCGTTGGGGTGGAGTGACCAACACCCCGGTCAGCACGTCACGCACCCAGGCGTACCGGGCCTTGGCTTCCGCGGACGGAACGCGGAACCCGCTCAGCTTGAGCCGCTCCCGTGCAGCGGCCACCGCCTCGGGCAACTGTGCCGGAAAGCGCACAGTGAATGACGATTCGACCTGTCCCCCCACGTCCAGCAACAGCCGCTCGGTGACGTAGAAGGGAACGACGGCCTCACCCCATTCGCTCAGCAAACGTTGCAGTCGCACACCCTCTTCATAAAACGTCGCCGGGAACACGCGCGGCGGATCTGTGACGGGCCGGCCCGCGACCGTCAGGATCGCGCTCTTCACTGCGTCGATCTGCCGATGGCGATGGGCTTCGCACGGAATAACGGGGATGCCCAGTCTCCGCGACAATCGGTCCGCGGCGATCTTGATCCCCCGGAATTCGGCCACGTCCCACATGTTCAAGACCAGCACCGTCGGCAGACCCAGATCGAGAACCTGGCTGACCAAATACAGATTGCGTTCCAGGTTCGAGGCATCGGCGATGCAGACCACGACATCGATCCGCCCGACATCGGCCTGCCGTCCGAGCAGGACATCCACCGAGACCATTTCATCGAGCGAACGGGGCGACAGGCTATAGGTGCCGGGCAGATCCACCAGCCGGATATCGCGCTGCTCGTGCTGGAACTTGCCGATCTTTTTTTCCACGGTGACACCGGGATAGTTCCCGATGCGCGAATGCATGCCGGTCAGCGCCGTGAACAACGTGCTCTTGCCGGTGTTGGGGTTTCCAATCACGGCAACGGTCAGGGGACCGGTGGCGGCGGCGGAAGGAAGAGCAGATGCAGCAGTCATTGCAAACGAATACCTTCAGACGCAACAGCGGAGTGAAACTCAGAGCAGTTCGATCGTCACTCGCGATCCCTCGGCCTTGCGCAGCGACAACCTGTAGCCGCGGATCAGGAACTCGACCGGATCTCCCAGCGGGGCGAATCCGATCAATTCGATTTCGGCCCCTTCGGTGAACCCCATTTCCATCAGCCGCACCGCGACGGCGTCGTCTCCAGTGACGTCCAAGATCCGCCCCCGTTGGCCGGCCCGCCGCAGGTCATTCAGCGTGTTCATCGAGTCACTTCCACCAGGACCGAGGCACAGTCATCGATCCTCAATGAAAAGCGGTGATCGTTGACAGCGAGGATGCACGGCGAGCCGGAACGGACCATGCGGACCAGAACGCCCTCGCGCAGCCCCATTTCTTCGAGCCGCACGACGAATTCCGGGGAGCCATCCAATGCGCTGATCCGCCCCTGTTCGCCGGTTGACATCATTTCCAGTGGGACGATGAGCATGGGGCTCTCAAGGTGCGCGGTTTGAAACTTGGCTGCGGATTGTAGCTGCCGGTTGCTCCATTTCCCAACGGTCCACGGCGATCGGAGCTGACTGGCAGTCATGAACTCGTTCCGGTAGCTTCCTCCCTCAAAGTTCCGCCGCCCCAAGTCGGCTCACCGTTCGAGGCCAATTGACATGCCCACCGTCGTCTGCACTTCGCTGAATTCCGAAGAAGGTCCGCATAATTCCATCCTGAAGGCGGGAGGGTTTGACGTTGTTCATCCACCCCGCGGCGTCAACCTCTACGATCCGGCGAATCTGCTGCCGATCGTCCGCGACTGTGACGCGGTCGTGGCCGGTTCCGAGCCGTGGCCCGAGCATCTGCTCGCGGCCTGTCCGAAGCTGCGGGTGCTGTCGCGAACCGGCGTGGGATTCGACGCCATCGACATGGCCGCCTGTGACCGGCACCGCGTCATCGTGGCGACGACTCCCGGAGTCAATCACCATGCCGTGGCCGAACACACGTTCGCGCTGCTGTTCGGAGTGGCCCGGGGATTTCCCTCGCGCGACCAATACGTGCGGGCCTGTACTTGGAAGCGGGTGTCCACGCCGCGCATCATGGGGACCACGCTGGGCATCGTCAGACTCGGACGCATCGGCCGGGCCGTCGCGACCCGTGCCGTGGGACTTGGAATGAAGGTCATCGCTTTCGACCCGTATCCCAATTGCGAAATCGCCGAACAATGGGGCATCGAACTGACGGACCTCGACACCCTGCTCACCCGATCGGACTACGTGACCCTGCACCTTCCGATGGGACAGGAAACAAAGCACATCATGAACGCCGCCACGTTCGCCATGATGAAGCCGGGCTCGGTCCTGATCAACACCGCCCGCGGTCTGTTGGTGGATGAAAAGGCCCTCGTCGAGGCCCTGAATTCCGGACACCTGCGCGGCGCGGGGTTGGATGTCTTCGAAGTGGAACCGCTGCCGGGCGACAGTCCGTTGCTGACGATGAACAATGTTCTACTGAGTGGACACTTGGCGGGATTGGATCATGAATCGCAGTACGACACACTGACGATGTGTGCCGAAACAATTGTCTCGCTCTCCAAGGGGGGCTGGCCGACCGGGTGCATTCGCAACCTGGCCGGAGTCTCGAATTGGAAGTGGTCTGAAAAGGGTTGATGTGACGCTTCCCAACTGGCAGATCGTGGCGACGGCAGCCTGCATCCTATTTGCGGTGTTGATCGTGTTGCGTCGCCTGATCGGCCTGTTGTCGACATCGAGCCGGACGGGATGCCAGACCGGGGGCTGCTCAGAATGTCCGTCACAGCATCAAGCAGGCTCCACTCCAGCCGCTCACGATTTCGTGTCGCTGGAGTCCTTGGTGAATTCAAGCACCGCGGTGAAAGAACCGCGGTCGCAGCCGTAGTTGCAGATAGTTGCATTCAGACCGCGCTGGCATCACTCACACGGCTCAACGAAGAGGAACAGTTCGCTCATGGAAACCATCGCCGGACATCTGTACGACTATCCCAAGTACTACGACCTGATTTTCGGTTCGGACTGGTCGGCCGAGTTCCGGTTCCTGAAAGGGTGTTTCGCCAAGTACTCGTCGCGCCCGGTGCAGCGAGTATTCGAACCCGCCTGTGGGACCGGGCGATTGCTGGTTCAGTTTGCCAAGGCGGGACTCGAAGTCGCCGGCAATGACTTGAACGAGAAGGCGATCATCTACTGCAACGAACGTCTCGAACGACACGGATTCCAGCCCACGGCGGTTGTCGGCGACATGGCGAACTTCACCGTCAAGAAGAAGTTCGACGCCGCGTACAACCTGATCAACACGTTCCGGCATCTCCCCACCGAAGCGACCGCCGAAGCGCACTTCAAGTGCGTGGCCGATGCCCTGAACAAGGGGGGGATCTATCTGCTGGGTCTGCACCTGATCCCCAAGACTCCGCAAAAATGCACGGCCGAAACATGGTCTGCCCGGCGCGGTCCGTTGTCGGTCGTCTCCAACCTCTGGTCGATCAGCCTCGATCTCAAGCAGCGGGTGGAACGGATCGGCGTCACTTACGATGTCACGACGCCCACCCGCCAGTTCCGCATCAAGGATGAAACCGTGTTTCGCACGTACTCCGCCGAACAGATGTACGACCTGATCGCGACCGAGCCCCGTCTGCGCCTCGTGGAAACCTTCGACTTCCGCCACGACATCGACTGGCCGATCGAAATCACCGCCGACACGGAAGACGTGATCTACCTGCTGCAGCGTGTCTGACCTGGTTGATTTTGCGGGACAGATTGACAGTCGGACCGGGGCGAGTAGAATTTGCCCACCGCTCATCCTTCCTGCTCTCTTTTCGCGGGTGACACGAGTGGATACACGCTAGACTGACAGCAGATTCCCTTGTGAACACTGCTTTCGCCGCGTGCCCGTGTTACCGCGATCCCGCCTGTCATTCCGCCCAATCTTCCCGCAGACCGTGGTCCGCTGGAGAAGGAGTCAACCATGCTTCCCGTTGCATTCGCGCTCGGTCCTATGGAATTGGCACTCGTTTTTGGCATCGCACTGCTGTTGTTCGGCGGAAGCCGGCTGCCGACCTTGA
>JANMLE010000746.1:0-1183 GCA_031372385.1 Planctomycetota bacterium
GGACGGAAGCCTGCGGAAAACGATTTGATCGAGCACACCGGGGACACTCATTTCCGCTCGGTAGGCACCACCCACACCGGGTTCATCGGACATCGCCGCCTGTTCGGCAGAATCCCGATCCAGGGCAACCAGTTGCCGCACATAGCGCTCGTCGCCGCGAAGGGCGATCTCCGACTCATCGCGATCGCGACGACTGTGCAACAACTCGTGGTACAAGGCATCGACTTCACTCGAAGGGACAGCGGCACTCAGATCGATGACCGTCAGTGGAACATTGGGGCATTCGTTGTTGATGACGCGCGCCATGCCGTGCAGAATCGCCTGACCCAAATCCAACTGCCGGTCGCCGGGCGCACCCGCTGCACCGTTGGTGACGACGAACAAACGCGGCACTCCCTCCCGTTTGTGCAATGCCTGAGCGAGTTGCAGGAGCGATGGAACAGCAGGGCAGTCGGCAAGTCCGTGCCAGGTAGCCGAAGTCGTGAGACTTCGATCCGAACTCTCACGAGTTCGGCTACACGACAACCCGGCTGCGAACACGATCAGCGTCCGCCGGTCCAGCGGCACGTCGGCCAGGAGTTCGTCGAAGCCGCGTCGTTCACCGAAGGGGATGATCAACTGACGGATGTTGTCCGCTTCAAAGCGTACCGCGAGTTCGGCGACGACGCCGGACTCGTCGTCAATGATGACGGCACGAGTGCTGTCGAAGATGCGGCCATGCAGTTCGGCGTCGCGTGCGGCCGAAACCCAATCGTACTCGTAGCAGCCCTCGTACAACGTGTCGGCCTGCCGCGAACCCGCCCCGACCAGTCGTTTGCCGATCAGGCCGAGTAACTCGGCGACCAGCTCTCCGGCTTCATCAAAGATCAAAGTGTCCGAACAGAGGTAATGCTCATCATTCCGCGTGATGCGAACGTGAGCCCAAACCTTCTGGGTGGGCCTGCGATAGATTCGCATACGATCGATGCGGAAGGGCAGGTAGAGTCGATCGGGGTGGCCGTGGCGATGGGCGTCGGCGAACAAGACATGCACACAGGCATCGAAGAGCGCCGGGTGAAGATTGTTTCGCCTGGACTCATTCACTAATTCGTCCGGCAACTGCAGTTGGGCCAGCCAATCCTGGCCGTGATTCCGAAGCTGTTGAATACAGCGAAATTTCTCGCCGTACGCCAGACCCGCTTCG
>JANMLE010000749.1:0-14689 GCA_031372385.1 Planctomycetota bacterium
ATGGTTTCGAGAGCGTATCTGAAGATGGTGGAGTCGCTGCTGTGGTCCGGGTTGCCCGTTCAAGCAGGCGACCGGTGTGTCGAGATCGGCAGTTCTCCGGGTGGCTCGTGCCAGGCGTTGTTGGAGCGGGGTTGTGCTGTCACGGGGATCGATCCCGCCGAGATGGACCCGATCCTGTTGGCCGATCCGCTCTTCACGCACATCCGCGCGAAGGCGAAAGATGTGCCGCGGAGCCTGTTCCAAGAATTCCGCTGGCTGATGGCGGATGCCAACGTCGCGCCCAAGCACTCGCTCGACACGGTGGAGGCGATCGTGACTCAACCGGAAGTGCGGATCGAAGGTTTGCTGCTGACACTCAAGCTGACCGACCCGGCGCTGACCGCCGAGTTGCCGTTGTTCCACAAGCGCATCCGATCGTGGGGCTACCGCCAGGTGCGCGCCCGGCAACTGGCGTTCAACCGGCAAGAGGTCTGCGTCGTCGCGACCGATCGCGACAAGTAACCCGAAGCGTCAGCGAGGGAGTCGTGAGTGTTCATCGTGGCGACTGCGTCTTCAAGGCACAAATCGTGGGTAGCCGAACTCGGGGTGCAGTCGCCGATTGGTGGTCTGCTCCGGACAGAGCCTTTTCTGGTCCCCTCGCCCCACGCTTTGGTGGGGAGAGGGCTAGGGTGAGGGGTCTTCTCTTCGCGGCTCGCCCCTCACCCTAACCCTCTCCCCGCAGAGCCGGGGAGAGGGGACCAGACGATGACCACTAATTGGCGACTGCACCCCCGAACTCGTGAGAGTTCGGAGATTTCTGAAGTCTCACGACTTCAGCTACGCCAGATTCAAGTCTTGAAGACGCACTACGGAGCACGGCCAACCTTCCGAGATCCGCTGACGTACGGGCTGTCTTTCAGAAAGAATCGCAGTTCCGAATCGTGGGCCGACGTCACCCCGATGCGCGGGGACACGACGATCTGCGGAGCGCTGACGACATCATCATCGGGCTGTTCGATCCAGATGCGGGTTCCGCGCGTGAGATCCCAACCATCCAATCGTCGGTCCACGTCGAACGCTTCGCAGAGTCGCGCCGGGCCGCGCGCGAGATCGAGCGGCCGGCACTGTCGGCGCTGCTGCATGAGCTCGATCCCGTGCAGGGGCATCACTGCCCGGATGAGCACGGCGCTGGCGATGCCGCGCGATTCCGTCACGGCGTTCAGGCAATGCCGCGCGTGAATCGGATAGACATACAACAACCCCGCGCGGCCAAACATCGTCGCGTTCTTGCGAGTCCTCCCGCGATGCGAATGGGACGCGGGGTCGTCCGCCGCGAGATAGGCTTCCGTTTCCACGATGACTCCACGGCACAGACCGTGTGGAGTTCGCCGAACGAGATGCATCCCGATCAACGCGCGAGCCACGTTCACCGGACCTTGGGCGTAGAAGTCCCGTGTCAGCAATGCCATCGTCCGTCTCATTTGCGGGTGTTGCATCCGTCAGAGGCTGTCCGCAGGAAATCACCCAACGACGACGTAGGACGGATTTCCAATCCGTCCGTCAACACCCGACCGCCAACCCCGGACGGATTGGAAATCCGTCCCACGGGTCGATCATTTCCCGCCGACCGCCTGAGGTTCAGCAACCCGGTCTTTCCGCGTCTCCGTCATTCGAATCAGTTGTTCTCCATCTCGGCGAGGTGCAGCAGGTCGATGCTGACTTCGATCCGCAGCTTGGCACCGTTGGGGATCGGCGCGATGTCGAGATTGAACTTGTCACCCGGCTTGCCCGCGATGGTCTTGGCACGTTTGATCAGTCCTTCGTCGTCCTTTTCCATCAACAACACCAGCGCGGCCGGCTTGACCTGGAGGGAGATCGGCGACACGGTCGTGCGGGTCGCGGGCTTGGCCGTCTGGTCCAGGGCCTTCTTGAGCGAACTCAGGTTGTCACCCCCGGCGGAGAACCAGACGCTGTCGCTGCGAATGGCCAGATGGAACGGCTCGTTGCCGAAATACTTTTCGGTGTCCGCGTCCTGATCCGGTGTCACCGCATGGATTCGGGCTCCGGCGTGCTTGGCCACATCGACCTTGATCTTGGCGATCTCCGGCTTGTCCTTCGACAGCTTGATGACATCATCAAACAGTTTGCCGGCATCGTCCCCCTTGGCCACACGGGTTCCGCCGATGATTCGAATCTTGCCGCCTCCGGCGGATTCCAGCACGGCACCCGAATGCGCCGAGCCCGACTTGGCGGTGGCCTGCATGATGTCGAACAGCCGGCCTGCGATGCCCTTGGCCGTGTCGCGGTCCGCATCGCTGGCGAAGCGCGCGTCGTCTTCGAACTGCTTGTCGGCCGCTTCTCGCATGAACTTGAAGATGGCGTCGATTTGGTTGGTGAACCCTGTTGTCGGGTAGGAAACCACCATCCGCAACGGAGCGGCGTCCGATCCAATCCCGGCGAAGGCGGGCTGCGTCTTGCCATACGCCGCCAGCGATTTCGCCAGATCCGAATTGGGTTTGCCCGTGAGCACTAGATCGAAGGAGCCCACGCGAGTTTTCGCATCCACATCCACACCGAAGGTCAGCTTGTCACCGTCGTCAATCAGTCCCTTGAGGCCAGCGAGCATCGAGTTGAAGAACAGTTCGCGGAGTTCCTGTTCGGCTTCGGTTGCAGCGGGTGGTGCGGCTTCCCGTGCCTGTTGACCGCCAGCTTCGACTTGCTTCAGAGCGGTCTCCTTAAACTCCGCTGGGATGCTGGCGATGCTGACGTCGAGCGCCACGTCGTACTTGCCGTTAACGATCTTGGCCGGGTCCGAAAGTTTTGTCAGCGCGGTCGGAGCGGGACTGATGAAGCAGTAGCCGCCCGAGACCTTGGCGAACAGCTTGGTGCCGTTGACGGTCATCGTCCATTGCCCGTTGGTCTCCTTGAAGTCGGGGGCCTGTTCGGCGAGCAGGCCCTTCAGCGCGTCCGCATTCGAGACCGGCAGAAACACCACCGGCATTTCGGGAGGACCACCCGCGGTGGCATTCCAGTACATTCCGAGCGGTTTCTTCTGGTCGATTCCCGCCAGCCCCTTACCGCCGGTGACGGTGCTGATCAGTTCGAGCACCGTGGCTTTCGCCCCCTCCTGCCCGATCTGTCCGCCGACGAATTCGGCGTCGTTCAACAGCGGCTCAATCCCGCGCACGGACAACACCACGGTCGGCTGTTGAGCCTGTGCCACCGTCACCATGAAAGCGGTGATCAACACCGCCGCACCAGCCATCCGCCATCCCACCCGTCGATTCATGACATCACCCTTTGCGTCGAGGAACTTCCCTGCCACGTGATCGGCCCGCGGCATGATATTCGCGCCCGATGAAAACGCGAAGCGACCGCCGTTTGAATTGCGCGGCGCTGATTCGAGTCGAACCGTTCGACATCCCGCACTTCGTCGACCACGTCCCGAGCCTGCGCGACATCGGCCTGATGATGGGAAAGCATTAGCCCGGATTATCCATGTCCGTTGAAGAGCCGCGATCGTGAGGGAGCGGTCTACAAGAACTTGACCGCTTCCTCACGGTCGTGGCTCGATTGCCGCGCTGTTCGTAGCTGAATTCGCAAGAATTCAGCGAAACATCGGACCACGACCTGAGTTCTTGCGAACTCGGCTACGACGACGTGAATCATCCGGGTTAGGGACAAGCCGCCAAGCATGCCCTTCCTGCGGAAGCTCCACTGGTTCGAAGTCGGGTGACCAGAGATCAAGGCTGCGCCGGTGTCGGTGCGTTGATCGTGACCAGGCCCCGTCCCTGAACGGCGATGTGATAGCCGGGCGTCACGTTTTGCCAGCGTTCCACTTCGCCATCGGGCCATGTGCATTCCAACTGGTCGAAGTGCGTCCGGTCCCCGAGGCCGAAGTGCAGCTCCAGCGCCGAGGCCGACTGGAAGCTGCCCCCTCCGGCCACGTCGCGCACCAGGACCGGCGACACTCCCGTCGCGACAACGCGCGTACCGATGGCACTGCGGGGTGATCGTCCGCGTCCGACCGGCTTGATCACGACACTCGTGCGCGGCGCGGGAGTTTCATTCAACAGGATGACCGAGGGGTCCAATTGCTGCGCCATGACGGCATCGAGATCTCCGTCCCGGTCCAGGTCGCCGATGGCCAGACCGCGGCCGACCCACGCCGCGGTGAAGTACGGTCCCGCGGTGGCGGCCACATCCGTGAAGCGGCCGTTCCGTTCGTTCCGGAACAGATGCGGGTGCATCCGGTATTTCTCGATCTTTGTCCAGTCCCGGTCCTCAATGTGGCCGGTGGTAATCAACAGGTCGAGCCAGCCATCGTTGTCGACGTCGAGGAACTCGGTGCCGAACGCGAGCGTGCTGCGGCTGGGTGGGCCCAGACGCGACGTCATGGACATGTCGGCAAACCCCTTGCCCTCCAGGTTGCGAAACAGCGTGTTGGCTTCCAGGTAGAAGTTGGTCACGAACAAGTCGGTCCAGCCGTCGCGGTCATAGTCGCCGTGCGCGATGCCCATCGCCGCCGTGATCTTCCCTTCGCCGTTGGTCGCGACGCCGAATTCCGTGCCACGGTCCTGTAGTCGCGGCAGCACGGTCTGTGTCCCGTCGATCAGCGTGTTGTCACCGGTCGGTGTTTCGTTGACGTAGAGAAAACTGGGGGTCGTGTCGTTCGCCACATGCAGGTCGATCCAGCCGTCGCCCGTCAGATCACACGCCAACGCTCCCAACCCCTTCCCATCTTGGGACGTGACTCCGGCCGGCCGGGTGACGTCGAGGAATTCTCCCTGACCATTGTTGACGAAGAACACATCGTCGAGGGCCGCGAACAAGGTGGGTGAACACTGCATCGTCCCCGTGGGACTGCGCGGCTCGTGGCAGATTTTCGGAGGATCGTCATCGGCCTTCACGTACGTGGCCACGAACAAGTCGAGCAGTCCATCCCTGTTGAAGTCGGCAAACGCGGCGCTGCTGCTCCACGACGTGACGGATGCCCGGGAAGCGTCGGTCACATCCGCGAACGTGCCATCACCGTTGTTGCGGTAGACGGCGGAACGACCATAGGCCGTCACATACAGGTCGGGAAACCCGTCCTCATCCGTGTCGCCGACGGTGCAGCCCGTGTAAAAACCATGCGCCGTGAGACCGGCGCTCCCCGTGACCCGCACGAACTGCCCGCCGCGGTTCCAGAACAGTTCGTTCGAGAATTCGTCCGTCATCGTGCGCCGCGGCAGCCGGCAACCCTGCGGGAAGAAGAGATCCAGGCTTCCATCCAGATCGAAGTCCACGATGGCGACTCCGCCGCCGTTCGCTTCCTGGTTGCGGTTCTCTCCCCGCATGTCATCGAACCGGGTGAAGTCCAGACCCGTCTCCTTGGTGGCATCACGAAACCGCAGCGCCATTCCTGTTGGCGGAGCCGGTTGTTCCGGCTTGATGGACTGCGGAGCGACCGGCGCTTCTGTCGACGGAATCGCAGTACTTTTCGGAGCGTCCTTGGTCTGCTGCGGTGTACACCCCAGAGCGCACACGCAGCAGGGAATCAACCACCATCGGCGGGAATCGGCGTTCATCTCACTCGTTTCCTGGGTTCGTTTCGGAGGTGGCCGACTTCCGGGATTGGAGCAGCTTGATCATCGCCACGACACGCGGGTTGTCAGGGGCGAGTCGTTCGGCGTACTTCGCCAGGATCCATCCTTCGGAGTCGAATTCAATTTCGGCACACACATCCGCGATGTCCAGGAACGAGTTGGGATCCTCGGGATTTTTTAGCCCCTTGCCGATGTGGTTCTGGATTCGGCTGAGACCCGCCGCGACGACGACGGCCCGTTTTCGCTTTGGTTCGTCACCCCGCATTCGGCTGATCATGGAGTTCTTCTGCCATGCTTCGGTGTTCGTGTGATCGTGTGCCAGCAACTGGTCGTAAGCGCGGGCCGCGTCGGCGGTGTGACCACGCTCCAGCGCATGAGCCCCGCGCTGAAGCAACAGCAACCACGGGTCGTTCGCCGCCGGGGGCGGCAGCGCTTCAAGCAGGCGATCCGCCGCATCGGCGTCGTCAGACTCCCGCAGACACGCGACAAGCGCCGCGGTCGCCCAGAGATCACCGGACGATTGCCGAACAATTCCGTCGAGCAGGGCGCGGGCTTCCACCAGCTTCCCTTGGCCGGTGCGATACCTTCCCAACGCAATGTTGAGCAGTCGATCGGACGGATTCGCGGCGTGGAATTCCTCCAGCCACTGGCGGGCGTCATCGCCATTCCAGCGGAGATGGCTGGGGAAACAATAGACGACTGTTTCGAAGTGATCCGCCTCACCACGCTCGATGATCCCCTTCAGCAATTCACGTCGCTCTTCGAACCGCAATTCGACTTCGAGAATGTGACGCAGCCGCTGCCGGGCGTCGACCAAATACTTCGGCTCGATGCTCGGCGCGGCCTCTTCGCGGGCGATCAGTTCGCGGAATTGATTCTCCGCTTCGACCGCCCGATGCAGTGTCAGCAGCGTTCGTCCCTGCTGAAACCGAGCCATCGGGCCATACCGCGGATGCGACGTGGGAATCTCCTCAAAGCATTCGACCGCATCGGCCGGCCGATCGCGGGCCAGATACATTTCGGCCAGAAACGAAAGCACGTCGATTCGGTCCGCCGGCCGACCATACTTCAATTCGAAGGCTTCGCGGGCATGCTGATGGTCGCGGGGTGTGACCACGGCGGGAAGCCGCTGACGGGCGGGATCGGTCCGGGGCGAAAGGACCGTCAACAGTCCACCGCAGGCGATCATGCCGACGATCAGAACAATGATCCACCTTGTCCGATGAACAGGCGGTTGCGTCGCTGCGGCGATTGCCGGTACGTCGTCGGACATTTCTCATGGCCCGTTACGGTCGGAGTTTGGTGGCATCGAGCAGCGTATCTCGCCAAGCCGGGAAAAGACTCCGATTCTGCCGGTTGTCGAGTCCGCTCATCAACTCGCGTCTCCCCCGAAGACTTCCGAAGAAGCCGCCCGATCCAATACGTTCTTGATTTTTGTCGAAAACCCGTTATTTTCTTCCGCAGCCCACGTTGAAAGTGCCGATCCGAACTTGCCTTGCGTGGGTTGGAAAGTCCCACTTCCCTTCGGAGCGGCTGATCGCATGTTCGCGACCTTTCTTGACTGGCGTTCCATACGCGGTTTGGGCCGCGTTTGATGGTGTCTTGTTCTTCTTTTCCTTGTTTTCCTTGGAGGTGCCTTATGAAAATGTGGAATGTTTCACGGCGTAGAACGCAGCGAGCGTTTACGCTCATTGAACTGCTGGTGGTGATCGCGATCATCGCGGTCCTAATCGCACTGCTGTTGCCAGCCGTACAGCAAGCCCGTGAGGCCGCGCGGCGAACGCAGTGCAAGAATAATTGCAAGCAAATCGGCTTGGCGCTGCACAATTATCATGACACGTTTCTCAAATTTCCGGCGGCAATGTATTGGAGCAATTTCCCAAGTGGCGGCATGGTCTCACCGTATAACGGAAACACCCAAACCGCCGCATTCTTCGCGAATATGGGACCGAGTTGGCTGGTCGGCCTGCTCCCTTACATTGATCAGGCTCCGCTCTACAACAAGGTCAATTTCAACGTCGCCATCACCGACGCGGCCAATGCGGCCGTCGTGAGTACGAACCTTTCTGCTTTCCTGTGTCCCAGTGACCCCTACGCCAGCGTCGCCAACAAATGCGCGAACATGGGCGGCACTTGGGGGCGGGGCAACTACGCGGCGTCGGGGTATGACAGAGCGAGCACTTCGACGTACGACGGCACGCCTGCCGCGTATCGCGGCGCGATGGGATTCAACGGTTGGGCCAACATGTCCTCTTTGACAGATGGCACTTCCACGACGGCCGCTGCTTGGGAGGTTCGCGCGGGCTGGAATCCCATGGATCCACGCGGCGTTTGGGCCAGCGGACGCATCGGAGGAGCGTTTGTGGCGAACTGTACCACGGGCACCAACGGTGGCACGTACAATCAATTCACCGGGGACTGCTATGGGATCAACGATGGTCACCAGAGTGGCGACGACATCTTTGCGAACGGCGGCAGCACCGAGAATCCGACCATTGGCATGGGCGGTTGGCCGAACGGTGACGGGCAAGCCGGGCCGAAGAGCATGCACGTGGGCGGGGTCCATATGCTCCTGTGCGATGGAACGGTCCGTTTCGTCAACCAAAACATTGACTACACCATCCATTCACGGTTGATCGCCGCGGCTGACGGCCAGGTGCTCGGCGATTTCTGATCGAACGCTTCTTCTGTGGTTGGGAATTGCTGGCTGATTCGAGAGCGGAATGTCTTGGTTTCTTCCTCACACCGATAGAAAGTTTCAATGCAAATGGTCGCGTTTCGTTGGAGATTCGCTGCGGTAATCGTCACGTCAATGGCGCTGGGTTGTGGCGGGCCGGGAGGCGGGGGGCAGCCCGTTGCTCCACAAACGCCCGCCCAGAAGGCCGAACTCGATAAGAGTCACGCTGAAATGAAGGCCAAAATGGAAACAGGCGGCGGAACTCCGGCTCCGGCTGCCAAGTAGTCCCTTCATGGCACTCGGCTGTTTCGCAGCCGAAAGATTTTTAACAAGAAGCCCGGTCAATCGACCGGGCTTCTTGTCTTTCGCGGTGATGTCATTGGACGCCGAACCGGCGCGGTCATCATCAACGCGAACACAGGGGCTGCCGACACGGTTCAACGAGTCCGCGCATTCGTTCCACTTCGGACAACAGCGGTCGCTTGGAATGGCCCGGCAGGCAGCGTACAGTCACGGGCCACATGCTGTGTTCGGCGCGCTGGCCACCGATCACCGGGACGCAATGAACATCATTGCCTGACAACACGCACCGGGCTGGCACCCGAAGAACGGGGGCTTGCGCCACCCCGCTACAACAGAACTGGTTCCAATCCGGGGGTGTCGCATGTCCAATGAATTGATCTCGCGTCGGGAGAGACTCCCCACGCTCCCGTTTGGCCGGTTTCCTTTCACCACTGGCGGCCCCTGCAAACTGTTCCAATCGTCGAACTGTTTCGCCGTTGTTGCGGTTGTTGTTTTCAATCGGTTTCTTGGGAAATTCTGATTGGCCCGGCCCGACGAAGGTAGACATGACTGCGATCTGTTTCGCAGCGAGTTGTAGGTTTGGATTGTCTCTATAAGGTGACAACACGAAATGATCTCGATCCGCCCCCTGTTGATGTTGTTTGTGCTGTCGGCGTTTGCTCTGGGTTGTTCAAAGACAGAGGAAAAGAAAATGCCGGTCGTCACTCCTGCCGAAAAGGCCGCAGGCGACAAGGCGCATGAGGAAGCCAAGGCGAAGATGGCCCCTACGACTCCGGCCGCGCCCGCCAAGTAGCCCGTTCGTGACAGTCGGCTGTTCGCAGCCGGACGATTTTCAACGGGAAGCCCGGTCAACCGACCGGGCTTCTTGTCGTTCACGGCGAAGTGATTCCGCTCGCGGGCATGAATGAGATGTTTTGGCTCTCCGCCATTCCTGTTGAACGTTGTGTGACGTGAGCGGCAAGGCGCTAGCCGCCGGTGATTTCCTGCATGACCGGCGGCTAGCGTCTTGCCGCTCTCGAGTGTTGTTCAACAGGAATGGCGGAGAGCCGATGTTTTCGTTTAACCGCGTGGGCATCGCCCCGCGCGTGAGCGGTGATTCACGCTCAGAACGCGCGGGGCGATACCCACGCGGTTAAACGACTCACCTTCGGCCGCGTGAGGTTTATTGGAGATTGAACCGGCGGTGGCAGCATCAATGCGAACCCGCGAACACAGGCACCGCCGGCGCGACTCGACGAATCTGCGCATGCGTTCCACTCTGAACGACAGCGGTCGCTTGGAATGATCTGGCGGGCACCGTAGAGTCACCGGCCGAGTACCGGGTGCCGCGGGTCTGCCGCCGACAAACCGGCCGCGATGAACGCCCCCTGCCAGGCCACACGCGCCGGGTCGGGGTCCGAAGGACCGAATGGGGGCTCCCGCCCTGATGCCACAGAACTCATTTCAATCGGGGTGTCGCATGTCCCATGAATTGATCTCGCGTCGTGATCTGCTTCAAGCCACGGTGGCGGCCGGTGCCGCCGCGTCTCTGACCACTTTGGGAACCCAACCCATGCTCGCCGCCGAAGAAAAGGCCGTCGTCCACGGACGCATTCAGCAGTCCATCGTCTTCTGGTGCTTCAATGTCGCCGGCGACAAGTGGGACATCGAAAAGACGTGCCAGGTCGCGAAGACACTCGGCTGCAAGTCGGTCGAAATCTGCGGGCCGGAAACTTGGCCCACTCTCAAGAAGCACGGACTGACCTGCGCCATCGCCCCCAACGGGATGCCCGGCGCCCCCTTCATGAAGGGCTTCAACAATCCGAAGTACCATGATGAAGTGATCGCCACCACGGGCAAGATGATCGAGGACTGTGCCGTGGCCGGATATCCCAGCGTGATCGGGTTCACGGGCTACAAATGGCGCGACGCCGACAACGACAAGAGCGGCGAGATCTCGCTGGAGGAAGGGGCGGACAACTGTGTCGCCGGCCTGAAGAAGATCGCCACGCTCGCGGAGAAGAAGGGTGTGACGCTGTGCATCGAACACCTCAACACCCGCGACGGCTCGCACCCAATGAAGGGGCACCCAGGCTACCAGGGGGATGACATCGACTACGTCGCCAACATCGTCCGCCGGGTCGGTTCACCGCGCATCAAGGTGCTGTTTGACATCTATCACGTGCAGATCATGAACGGCGACGTCATTCGCCGGATCGAGCAGTGCAAGGACGTCATCGGCCACGTTCACACCGCGGGAAACCCCGGTCGGGGTGAGCTCGATGACACGCAGGAGATCAACTACCCTCCGATCATGCGGAAGTTGCTGGAGATCGGCTACAAGGGCTACGTCGGTCAGGAATTCATCCCCACCCGCGACCCGCTGGCCGGTCTGCGCGAAGCGGTGAAGCTGTGCGACGTCTGACAGCCCGTTGAAGGAGTCGTGGCACGGGCGGCTCGCCTGTGCTTTTCAACGGGAGATGCGAGCAGGCGAGCAGCAATTTCAAATCTACCCCGCCACCGAGTTTACCTCGGTGGCTCGACGGCTTCTGCGCTACTTGAATTGCCGAGAATCCAGAGTAGCGCAAAAGCCGTCGAGCCACCGGGACAAGCCCAGTGGCGGGGAATCTAACTCTTGCCGCTCGCCCTACTCCACGTTTCGTCACTTACGGAACGGCGTATTTCTTGCGTCCGATGAGACTCAAAAATCTTTCTGCCTCTCTCTTTCTGTCTCCTTCTTCCTGGTCAGGCAACGGACGGAGACAGAAAGAGAGAGGCAGAAAGATGAACACTGATGAAGCTCTGGCGGACTCTCGGAAGTAAGAGTTGCATGCCGGCTCAGGGAATGAACCACGGCTCGAACTCGGCCACCGGGGGCGACTGGCAGCAGCAGGGGACAACAGCCGGCGTTGCCCGCTTCACGGTCGGTGTTGCTCGGTTTGGAGCCGCAACGGGAACGGGTGTTGGTGCCTTGGGCTTGGGTGGCTCGACCTTCGTGATGCGTGGTGGTTCCCGGCGGATCGGCTTGGCTTCCACGTCGATCACGGCTTTGGATTTCGCTTCGGCCGGCTCGTTGGCTGCGACGTGAAGTTGGCAGACGGCCCGGCCGGACGACCCGGCCAGCACGCGCAGTACGGCTTGTTCCGAGCCGCGAACGGGCAGCGTGTCGATCGTGTACTCGACCTCGGTTCCGCGGCGATGCTTCAACTGTTCGGGCAACTGCGCGACCACGCGCACGTTGTGCAGCGGCACGTCGCCGGTGTTGCGCACGACGATGCCAATCTCGACCAGATCGTCGACCGTCGCGCGCGGCAGGTTCTGCACCTCAAACGACAGACCGGGACGCTTTTCTGGGAGTGGTTCCGGTTCGCGCTCGGGTTCGATTCCAAACGCGGGTTCAACCATTGGTTGACGGACGGGGATCGGTTCCGGTGCCACGCTGGGCATCGGCTGATCAGCCACCGCCGGGACGATTTCCGTTGTGGCACCCACGGCGGTTCGCACGGTGACGATGGCTGTGTGTGTCCGCCGCCCCTCGGAGTCCGGTCGCCACACCAACTCCAATCGCTGATCCTTGCCCGGTTCCAGTTGCCTCACCCGGCGTTCCAGCGAGTTGTCCGAAGGATCGACCCGCGCGGGCGGGATGGCATCCAAAACAGTTTCCAGATCCGCCAGTGATTCGCGGACGGTGACGAGGGGAATGTCCCGCAGCCCGTCGTTGTGCAGCACGAGCAACGACTGGTTGACACGTCCGGCCACCGTGGATTCGGGTGACTTCAATTCCATCCGCAGGGCGACTTCCGCGAACGACGGCACTTCGCCGAGGCGCGGTTCCAACTCCGGATCATCGACGGGCGGTCGACGTTCTTCGTCGTCAGCCACCCGATCGACATAGGCTTCGGCGGGTTGATGAGGCTCGGCACGTTCATCCGCCGTCTGACTCCACGGTGACGCATCCACCGTCAACACGTGCGAGCGCTTCGAGTCGAACGATTCCGGCCACTCGCTGTGTGCCGTGACCGAGGCGTTCCGGGAGCGCGGCGGGAACTCAGCCGTCGACGGCAGGAATTCACGCAGCATCGACATCTGAAACGACAGATCCGGATGACGGTCATCGGTAACATCCGGAACGGGCAGTTCATCCCATTGAGGATCGGGTATCGGAATGATTCGCCGCGTCGGCTGACGAATCGGCTCGCTGTCGCAGGCCGCGGCAAACGACCATTCGGCCTGAACCAGCAACCGCGAATCGCGCGACCGATAGTGGGCCGTCGGTCTGAACGGATGGAAGTCGGCACCCGGATCTCGCACGTACTGTCCGTACACCAGCCGCTTCGGCTCTTCCGCTGCGTGCGGCGCGCCGAGATCCAAGCGGACTTCGAGATCGGGCAGAATCAGATTCGCGACCGGAACGACGCGTTCGTTCGACTCGGGCCGCGGGTTGAACCCGGACCGGCGGCGAAGATCGCGACGCCCGGCAACGTTGGCAAATGCGGGGAAATCGTCCACCAGCCGGCTGTCCAATTGCCGGACGGCGTGACGTTTGGCCGGGCGATGTCCGACGAACAGGTGGGCCAGACGCCACTTGTCCTGCACGGCCCAGTCCCCGGCGTCCTCCAGAGTTTCACGGGTCACGGGTGCCAGCGTCTTGCTGCGGTTGGCCAATTCGCCGAGCGTCGGATCGTGGCTCGAAACGAAGGTGAAGAACAACAGCGCCGTCAGGACAAACGCGATCGCGCCCATCGCCGTGACGACATACCAGGCGGGAAACCGGGCGAACCCGATCCAAATCCGCGAGGCCGTCTTGTCGACCCACGTGACGGTCCGGGCCACTTCCGTGCCGATTTCTCGGAACGGAAACGGGAGCTCACGCAAGATCAATGCCCAGAGCCGAGACCGCACGCTGTCGCCTTCCTTGGCTGGCCGGTGGTCAACGAATGCCACCCGCATCAACTCCTTCGCTCATCCCTCCGCACACCGGTGGTTGGCGAGAATCCATGCCAGCCCCCGGAGTATCGACGTTCGGTTGTCATGCTTACCGGACTTCGCGAATCAGGGAAAGAGCGGTTGCCGGGCAATCGAGGCTGAGGATCGTTGGCCCGTGGAAGACGGGGAAGTGCAAAGTGAGAAGTGTTCAGTGCAAAATGCAAAGTGCAGAACTGGCTGACCGGAAGAAACGCCGCCAATTCGTCCGAGTCGGACGATCCTCTTCCAACTTTGCACTTTGCACTAATCACTTTTCACTTCGCACTTCTCCCTTCTCGCATCGCCGCATCCTACAGCCGATGCTCCACCGCTCCGTCGTACCACCGGCTGACGATCGTCGAACTCACCAGATTGATCACGGCGAAGATGGTGATGCCGAACAGGGTCGACGTCAGGACCGACGCGAACAGGCGGTCCAGTTGCGCGTTCGAATTGGTGGATTCGATCAGGTATCCCAATCCGTAGTGCGTCGTGCTTTGGCCGACGAAGAACTCGCCCACGATCGAACCGACCACGGCCAGACCGCTGGCGGTGCGGGCTCCGGTGCAAATCGAAGGGACCGCGCTGGGGAACCGCAGCTTGACCAGGATCTGCCACCGCGAGGCGTTGTTCAGCCGGAACAGATCGAACAGATCCGGATCGATTTCCAGCAGCCCCTGGGTGGCATTGGTCAGGATGGGAAACAGACTCAGAATGCCCGCCACCAGGACGACGCTTTGAAACCCGTGCCCGCACCAGCGGACGATCAACGGCGCGATCGCCACGATCGGGACCGTTTGCAGGAAGATGAAATACGGATACCCGGCGCTCCGCAGCATCCGTGACTGTGAGAACGCGAACGCGATGACAGTCCCCAGCACGAGGCTCGCCAAAAACCCGCACAGCGCGGCCGACCCCGTATACAACACGGCTCGTTGCAGTACGGCCGCATCGTTCCAGAGGGCGTTCAAGACAGCCAGGGGTGACGGCAGCAAATACGGCTTGATGCGATAGACGTCGATGCACCGCTGCCAGACCGCCAGCAGCACCAAGAACAACACGAGCGGCGGCAGAGCCGTGCGCAGCAGCCATTTCCCCGTCGGCTTCATGGTGAAATTCCCCGCAACTGTTGGCTCAGGTCACCGCACAAGCGGGCAAAGCGAGCCTCCGCGCGCAGGGCCGGTTCACGCGGGTAATC
>JANMLE010000766.1:0-1532 GCA_031372385.1 Planctomycetota bacterium
TGACGGAACGGCGGGTGCGATCGCGGCGGCAGGTGCGGCGGCAGGTGCGGTCGCCGGGGCGGGAGCTATCACCGGAGCGGGAGTGAATGCGGGTTGCGGGACGGCCACCGGTCGCAGATGTGCGACGGGGCCGGGCGTTCCACGATGCACGACCGATGCTTCGGCCGGAGCGTGCGACACGTCAGACAGCAGCGGAATGAATGGCCGGGGTGCCGGTGCGGGAGCGGGCTCGGGAAGGGACGTCTGTTCGACGCGCGGAGCCACTACGGACGATTCGTTGAACGCCGGTGCCGGACGGCTGTGTCGCAATGTCAGGTCGAGTTGCCGCCGCGCGAGTTCTTCAAAGGTCCGCAACGCCGCGGCCTGCGATTCGAGGAACTGCTGATGGATGCGCGAAGTCTCCTCCTGCATCCGCTGCAGAATTTGCAGGTGGCCTTGGATCGTTGTCAGCGCATCGGTCATCGGAGCATCGTTCGGCAGCGCGTTCGTTGCCAACGCACCCGATGGCCGCGTGGAAGCGGTCGGCATGTCGAATGTTGATCTGCTGTATGAAGGAGTCGATGCCGGCGCAGAGACGGCTGCGATCGGCGTCGGAGGTGCAGGCATCGGTCGCGGCGCGGGTGGCATGGGAGGGGGCACGGATGGCATGAGGTTGACGGCCGCCGGGGACTCGATCGCCGCCGGTGCATGGCCATTGCCAACGTGATCACCATTGAACGACTCCAAGCGCGATGCAGCCGGCGTCTGCGGCGATTCGACCCGGACAACCGGCAGGTTCATCGGCGGACGGGGCGGCAGTGGTGTCCGGGGTTTCACGTAGTTTGCTCCACAAATCGGGATGCGCAGCCGATTCGAAGGGGCTTCGGCCATGTCGCCGGTCCGGGGATCCCAAGCCTCCAGGCGGATCGAATGGCCCGATGCTGACAACTGCGCCAGAGCATGGGCAAGATCAAAGACGCCGCCGCGGCGCCCGTTTGATGAATCGAGTGCGATTGCGCGGAATTCGCGACCGCTGAGGATCGAATTGATCAGGCCGGTCAGCACGCCGCCGGGTCCGACCTCCAAGAACGTCCGCACACCGTCGGCGTACATCTGTTCGATTTCGTGGACGAAATTCACCGGCCGCGCCAGTTGCGAGGCGAGCAAGTCCCGGGCGTCAGACGGATCGGCGGGGTATTCGGTCGCTGTGCTGTTGGCATAGACCGGCATTTGCGACGGCGCGAATTCGACGTCCTCCAACTCGGGGCGAAACGCGCGGCTGGCGGTGGCGACCAGCGGACTGTGAAACGCCGCCGCGACCTGCAACTTCTTGCCGCGCAGATTCCGCTGTGAGAACAGTTCGGTCGCGCGGTCGATCTCGGGAAGCCGGCCGGACAGCACGACTTGATTGGGACTGTTGTGGTTGGCGACCACCAGATCGACGGCCATCTCGCGGATCGCCGCCTCGACCTGGGTGAGCGGCGCGCCGATCGCCAGCATCCCGCCGTCAACCTCCTGCGCCTCGGCCATCAACCGGCCGCGCAGCATCGACA
>JANMLE010000780.1:0-11272 GCA_031372385.1 Planctomycetota bacterium
AAAAAAAACCACGCCCGACCCCCTCGCGACGGCGGCTATTCGGACAGCCGCTGAGACTCGAGATGAGAGCCGCCCGGTTGCCGGCACGGTCATGGGGACTCGAGTGGCTTTTGAAACACCCCGAGAATGGACGTGCCCCACGGAAACTGGCAGAGGTGTCCGACAGGTGTCTCGGCCGCGAAGACGCCCGCCAACAGCGAATTGACCAACGGGTGGGGGACTCGGTGCGTCTGTGCGATGAGCTTCGCCTGCTGCTCGGCCGTCATGTCCCGCCAGCGTGGCTGACGGCCCCAGCGACTGAACAGCAGCAGCGGGCTGAGGAAGAAATGGAAGTAGCGCGCATCCAGGAGTTCAAGTCCGGCCTCGTGAGCGAGTCGCGCGAAGTCCGGGCGCGAGTACCGGCGGCAGTGATGCACAATGTCGTCGTTCCACGTCCAGAACCGTTGCAACGCGGGCGTCGTCACAATGGCGATGCCACCGGGGTTGAGAGCCTGATAAACCTGTCTTAGCGCCTCGACGTCCTGCGGAATGTGTTCCAACACGTCGAGCAGAAAGATCACGTCCCAGCGATCGCGCCAGTTCATGTCGAGAATATCGACCTGATACCGGCGGACTCCGATAGGCAGATGGCTGGCGGCCAGTTGCAGCGCGACGCGCGACGAATCGGCCAGCGCGATCTCATCCGCGCCACCGGGCAGCAGATACTCCGATTGCGCCGACAACTGGTCGATCCAGCCGCCGCAACCGCCACCCATGTCGATCAGCTTCAGCGGTCGTTGGTCCAGATTGGTGCGGCACAACGCTTGGCGGAGAGCCTCGGCCACAAAGCGGTGTCGGCCGCGATACCAGAAGTGGTCGCGCTGCATCTTGACCAGCATGGCGAAGTGGGCCGCGTCGTACTCATCGTCGCGGTGCGCTGCCGGAACGGGCGGCGACCAGATTCCCTCGCGGTCGATTTCGTAGGCGACAGACATTCAGCGGGCCTTCCGCCGCCGAGCGGCTTCAAGGATTGCGGTGTCTGCGGGAGTCTCGGCCCCCGACACCGCCCGGATTGTGTACTGAGGTTTGCGATTGACGTTCAAATGAAGGCGCCCGAGGTACTCGCCGATGATCCCCAGCGACAGCAGTTGAACGCCGCCCAACACGAGGATCGACACGATCGTCGAAGCGTATCCCGGCATGCTGACACTGTCTTGGATGTACCGCACGACGTAATAGCCACCCGTCGCCAGTCCCGCCGTCGCCGTGACGAAGCCGACCAGCGAGACAACCTGCAGCGGCAGCAGCGAGAAGTTGGTGATCAGGTTCAAAGCCAGGACAACCAGCTTGGAAAGTGAGTATCCCGTACGACCGGCCTGGCGCGGGTGATGCTCGACGGTCACTTCGCCGATGCGCTGCGTGTTCCATGCGAGCAGTCCATCGACGAACGCGTAATTCAGCGTGTAGGGGAAGATCGCTGCGAGCAGTTCGCGCCTCATGATTCGGAAGGAACTGATCGTCACCCTTGTGCGAAACATCGCGCGGTAGGCGGTATTGACCAGCCACGAACCGAGGTTCCGCCATGCGCGATGTTGCCGCCTGTCGGCGTTGCCGTAGATCAGGTCGCAGTCGCTCGTTTCGATCGCGGCCAGCAGTTTCGAGAGCTCTTCGGGCGGGTGTTGCAAGTCGTCGTCCAGCGTCACGACGAAGCGGCCCTGCGTGTGTCGGAAGCCGCACATCAGTGCATTGTGCTGGCCGAAGTTTCGCATCAACTGGATGGCGACGATTTGGTCGGGATGCTCCCGCTGTAACTGGCACAGCAGACCCCACGAGTCATCGCGGCTGCCGTCGTCGACACAGACAATCTCGAAGCTGCGGTCGAGGCCCTCCAGCACGGCGATCAATCGCTCGATCAGCGGCCTCAAAGTCGCCGTCGAGTTGTAGACGGGGATGACAACGGACACGGAAATGGTCATGGGCAGTTGGCTCCTGTCTGTCCGGCCGGCATCCGAGGCTCGACGCGGGGCGCCCCGGAATCAAACCAGAAGTGAAACCACGCTTGAACGTTGACCGGCATGTATTTCCAGCGGGTGTACAGGCGGCAGGCTGGAATGTTTTCGGGTTGCGTGACCACACTCACCGTTCTGACGCCGTGTTCTGTCATCCAATCGTGCGCCTTCGCCATCAACAGTGACCCGACGCCTCGACCTTGTACATCGGGATGCACGGCGAGCAAACCAATCTGTCCGCAGTCACCGGTCCGCGAGACCGTGATGAACCCGACGGCGTCGTTGATGGAACCGGATGGTGTTACGACGAGAACCTGGTCGGCCAGTTCGCGTCGGGTGCTGCGGTTGACCCAAATACGATAGAGGCTCTCGAATCGATCGACCGAAATGCGAGGATCGACATGAAAGCGGGAATGGGTTCCTGCCAGGATGGCCAGCTCTTCCAACGCGTGGCCGGCCGGTCCCGGAGGACAAGCGATGATCTTCAACCCTCGATCTACTGTGAACGGGTTTGATTCTGTTCGGTCCGAAATCAGATCCATCGAATACTGCACGCGATGGTTGACGGGCGTTGCGCCGAAATCGTCAAACCGGTGGGGCAGGCTCCGACGCGCTTGTGTGGACCAGTAGACGAGACGATGTTGAGCCGTTTGGGCACAGGAGAGTGCTGCGGCGAGTTCGTTGTCGCCGAGATTCGGTGACACGATCTCGCCCACCTGGAATCCGAAGTGGGCTGAGTCCCACGGGAGAGTTCGAGCCCGAGACTGACCGACCGCAGCATCGACGGGTGCCGGTATCCTCTCCACCATTTTGTCACCTCGCGGAACAGGCTGTGAGCAACTCGGGGACAGGCACGGCACGGCTGATCTTTGACCGGCGCAGAAAATCAGATACGCAATCGACGACTCGTGTCTGGTCGCTCTCGCTCAGGTCATAGTACAGCGGAAGTCGCAGGAGGCGCGACGACACATCCTCGGTGACAGGCAGTGATCCGGGGCGGTATCCGAGTTTGAGACCCATCGGCGACGTATGGAGTGGAATGTAATGGAATACGGCCAGAATGCCCTGCGCCTTCAGGTGGGCCATCAGCGCATCGCGCGTGACCATGTCGGGCAGAAGCACGTAGAACAGGTGGAAGTTGCTGTCGCAGTCTTCGGGGATACGTGGCAGTCGCAACAAGCCCTCGACTTCCAGCGGCTTCAGCTTGGTGCGGTAGAAGTGATGCAGGCTGTGACGCCGCGATGTGATCTCGTCCATCTGCTCGAGCTGGCCGTAAAGGAACGCACTGGTGATCTCGCTCGGCACGTAGGACGAACCGACATCGACCCATGTGTATTTGTCGACCTGCCCGCGGAAGAATTGGCGGCGGTTGGTCCCCTTGTCGCGGATGATCTCCGCCCGTTCGAGCAACTCGGGATCGTTGATGCAGAGCGCGCCTCCCTCGCCGCAACTGAAATTCTTGGTCTCGTGGAAACTGTACGTGCCGAGATCGCCCAGCGAACCCAACGCGCTTCCGTTGTAGAAGGCATTCACTCCCTGAGCAGCGTCTTCGATGACCCGCAGTCCGTGCTGGCGGGCGATCGTCAGAATCCGGTCCATCTCGCAGCCGACACCAGCATAGTGGACGACGAAAATCGCCCGGGTGCGCGGCGTGATGGCCTGCTCAATCAGGGTCTCATCCATGTTGAGCGTGTCGGGACGACAGTCGATGAAGACCGGCTGGGCACCGAGTCGCACCACTGCGCTGGCCGTGGACACAAAGGTATACGACGGCATCAGCACTTCATCGCCCGGACCAAGCAGGCAGAGTTGAGCGGCCATTTCGAGCGCTGCCGTACACGAGGGCGTCAGCAGCACATGGCCGATCTGAAATCGCTCTTCGAGCAACCGGGAGCATTTTTGTGTGAACGCGCCGTCACCGGCGAGGTTGCCGAACGTGACCGCCTGCGCAATGTAGTACAACTCGCGGCCTGCAACGAACGGTTTGTTGAAAGGGATCGAGTTTGGCATGGTTCACATCAGCGGCAGGGAGACGGTTTCAGAGGACGGCAATTGTCAGGGTGAGCAACTGCCCCCTCTCCTCACACGCATCTTTGATGCCAGCGGATGGACGCACCGGAACCGCGTTTGCTCCGGTATCAGGTTCCTGAGCGAGTGTCATGCGTCTATGGGCTTTTCACCTCATCAGGAACGCCCACCGGTCGTAATGAACGACTGCTTGGAATCCATCGCTGACAAGGCTTGTGAACGGAGCGTTGTCGAAGATGATCCGATGTTTACGGGTTGAAGCAACTCGGGGATGAGGCGGATGGCGCGTGTCGGCCGCAGATTCAGGTATCAACAGAAGGTGCCACCCGATGACGAAGCAAGGCGGTTGTCGGGGCGCAATCGATGCTGGAGGAGCGGCATTCGGAGTACGGTGTCTTCAGGAGCAGTTGTCATTCGCAAGTCGGGGCCACAATTCGAATGCCTTCCACCAATCCTGAAGCGGCTCCGATCATCGCATCACTTCCGTGCCAGTTCCTGTTCTGGATGGTGGTGGTCTTCGTTGTGAAGTGGCCTGCGTTGGCGGAGCCTCCCGTCTGGGACGCGGCGTTTGGGCTGTTTCCCGCCGCGGGTGAACTGTCCGACAACGGGTTTGACCTTCCCGCGCTGCTGCAACTACCGACGTATCGCGAGGGCGGCCCAAACTGCCATGCCGAGTCGGTTGTCACATGGATCACAGCCGGTGTTCTCTATGCTTGCGGAAAAGGACCAACGGCGATTGCCGTTCTACATTTGCTGCATTTCGCGGCCACGGCATGGACATTGGCGGTCCTTTTTAGGGTTGCCGTCGCGTGCTTGGGGCAGCGTGAGGCGTGGCTGATCTGTGTGGCGTTGCTGGCCTGCCCGTTGTTTAGTGTCCAAGCGGGGGCCATGTACTTTGAAATGCCGCTCGCCGCCTGTGCGGTCAGTTCCTTGGTGGCCTATGCCAATGGGCAACTTCGGCGCGCCATCGCCTGGTCGGTTCTCGCAGTCTTGGTCAAACAGTCCGGAGTCATCGTGCCGGGCGCCTTGATCGCGGCGGTCATTCTGAGAATCGAGACTTGGCCAAAGCGGCTGGCTTTGGCGGCGGCGATTTCCGTTCCCGCGTTCGCCGTCGCCGTCACTCCTTTGCTCGGAACGCGATTGCTGGAATCCGTTTCCAAACCGCCAGCATTTGGCGACTGGTGGACCTTCATGAGCCACCAGCACCTTCCCTATCTCAGGGCGATTCCAGACATTTCTCTGGCCTGTGTGGCGTACCTGGCCTGCGGCCTGTTACTCGGTCAACGCGTGTGGAAATCACTGAGATATGCGGCAACAAGCGCGTCGTCGCGACCGGGTGATTCCGATGTCGATCCGGATTGCCCATCACATGAACCTGCGAACAATCCGTTCACACGATCGAAAACGCATCCAAGCCGAGGTTCGCTGCTGTTCAGTGTCGGCGTCCTGCAAATGTGTGCGTTCGCCGGCTTCTTTTTTGTCGTGCCGTACATCGGGCGTCTCGAATTCTTTTGTTTGCCCCGATACTTCGTGTTTCTGTTGCCATTGCTGTTCTTCGGACTGGCGCATGCCGCGGCGACGGTGTCGCGCCCATTGGCATCGGTGGGACTCGTGCTTGTCACCACATGGTTTGTTCTGAACCGCGACGGGGCCTGGTATCCCGCCATGCAGCCCAACAACGGAGCGATTGCCGAGCGGTCGGAAAGCTACCGCCGACTGACAGAAAATCAACAACACATCGTCAATGCCGCAGCACGCCTGCCTGCCAATTCGCTTTTGCTCTACGGTCTGCCCGAGCATTATTTCTTCAGTTACCCGTGGATGGGTTATGCAAAACGGCCTCATCCCGGCGGACGCTGCGTCACGATTCTCGATGAACGTCCGTCGTTGAAAATCACCGATCTGCCGGACCGCTTTTACGTCATCCTCGATGCCGTCGTCCTTGGCGGCCGAGATCTCCGGGGGATCCTCCGTGAGGCCGGTGATGACCCGTCCCGCCGTGTAGTCCTCATCGACGAATCCGGTCGGCCGCCCTTCAGCGTCAGGCTCTATGAAGTTTCACGGATTCCGGAACAGCAAACATCGTCTCGAAATTGACTCGACAGGGGCGAACCGAAAGCTGTTGGAGTTTTCACGTTCGGCCCCGATTGCGGAACAGAAGCCTCGCCATCGTCAGCCGCGCCACCGCGAACAGATGCAGAGGACTCCGATCGATGGCGATCGACAATGGCACGGACCTTTGTAGGGAAGTTCTCTGCGTGTTGAGTGGAACAGTGTTCCCGACTTGGAAATCGAAGTGAATCAGCCTCAAGTCTCTCTCTGCTGGTCGCAACGGCTGGTTCTCTGGGCCGGTTGGATTCTTCCCCAATTTGTGCTGATGGGTTCCGCACTCGTCGGTAATGCCGTGCCAATGCCGTTGGGTTTGTTGGCAAGCAACGTCCTCCATCGCCCCGATGTTCCGAGCCGAATCATTCCAGAGAATGACCGAGTAACATCGGATATCATTTTCGCCTATGGTCCCATGCGCGAATTCACTGTGCGCGAGTTTCATGCCGGGCGGCTTCCGCTGTGGCAACCGGCCAACTTTCTCGGGGCACCGTTTACTTCCTGGCCGAAATACTCCCCATTCGAACTGCCGTACATCTTGTGGCCAACGCCCCGGTCTCTGGCATGGATGCACTTGATGGAAGTGGTGTGGTGCGGATTAGGGGGATGGTTGTTCTTGAGACGGTGCCTCGCAGTCTCCTTTTGGCCAGCGGCATTGGCGAGTTGGTGCATGCCACTCACGGGTTACATGGCGGTGTGGTTGGGCTTTCCGCTGACCGCGCCAGTGGCTTCGATGCCGTGGCTGCTGACGGCAATCCATCTAACGGTTCGTCATCCGTGGGGGCTGGGACCGATTGGAGTGGCTGTCTCGACTGCGGTGGTGTTGTTGTCGGGACCACCGGACATTGGCGGGCTGGTGATGCTGACCTCGGGACTCTACGCCGTGTGGCAATTGTGCGAGTCTTGGTTCGCATGCGGCGAACGAAAACAGGTCGTCATTGCCACCGTCAGTCTGACGGCCGCCTGGGGTTTGGGATTTGCGATCTCGTCTCCCTATTGGCTTCCGCTGGTGGAATACGTGCGGACCGGTGCCCGCATGCAGGCCCGGGCCGCGGGGATGGAAGAACGCCCGCCCGGTGGTTTGGCGGAACTTGCCCGCGTGGTTGTGCCCGAGGCCTATGGAAACACTCGTCCGGGGTCGCGGCTGATTCGCGGAGGCAACCTGATGGAGAGTTCCGCAGGAGCGTATGCAGGACTGATCGCGGCCCTGTTCTTTGCTCCGTTGAGCTTCGCCGACCGTCGGCGACGTTCGCAAGTTGTCTTCTGGAGTTGCATGGCGATGCTGTCCCTCGCGTGGCAGTTGAACATGCCGATTCTGGTGACAATCCTTCGCCTGCCCGGGTTGAACATGCTGTCGTTCAACAGGTGGGTCTTCGTCGCGTCATTCTCAGTGCTGGTCCTGGCTGCGGTGGGATTGGAGCGGTGCCTCAGTGGCCCAATTCCGTTGCGCAAATGGTTCGTCCTGCCGATCGCGCTGTCGCTCACGGTTGCCGTCTGGTGTCTGCAATCGAGTCTGTCCCTTCCAGAGCCGATTGGCGAGGCATGGTCGGCTGCCATTCGGGCCGGTCAGAAGTCCCGTTTCAATGTGGACCAAGTGGCCGCGATTCAGGCATCGTTCAGAAACTGCTATCGAATGGGGCTGTTCTTCTCGATGGTCGTGATCTGGGGTTGGTTGCACGTACTGCGCGGAAGGGCCTTGCCTGTCCGGACGCTTGGATTACTGTGCATGCTCCTTTGCGGCGAGTTGCTCTGGTTTGCCCAACTCGAATCCCGTTCGCGCCTCGCGGATGCGTCCCTGTACTACCCGCGCGTTCCCGCCTTGGAGAAACTGTCCCGACTTCCGGCTGGCCGGATCCAGGGCTTCCAGTGCCTTCTTCCAAACCTGAACCAGACGCACGGTCTGCGCGACATCCGAGGCTACGACGCTGTTGATCCGCAGTTGCTCATGAAGCTCCTCGACACGGTACGCGATCCCAGCATCGTCTCGCCCGCCTATGCCCGAACCTGGAACTTGGTGCCGAAGCTGGAACTCGATGCAAGCGGCCAGATCGCGATGCCACAGGTTCTCAACATGCTCAACGTCCGCTATTTGATTTCCCGGAAAAAAATGGGATGGCATTTTCCACTCGTTATCCAGCAGGACGACTACTGGGTTTACGAGAATACCGCCGCCTTGCCACGAGCCTTTGTACCGCGCAACGTTCGCACTGTTCAGGACGACGATCAGGTGTTGGAGTCGATGACGCAGGCGGACTTCGATCCTCGCGACGTCGGATTCCTGCACACAGCCGAATCACTGTCGTCGAGCGAACCGTGCGAGGGAATCGCCCATCTTCGGAGTGAGACGCCACGAGAAGTCGAGTTCGAGATCGAGATGCAGACCGACGGCGTGGTCGTGGTTTCAGACCTCTGGGATCCGGCGTGGCGGGCAACGATCGACGATCAACTGGTGGAAACTCACCGCGCCAACATCACTCTGCGTGGAATTCCCGTCCAGCGGGGGCCGCACATTTTGAAAATGACCTATGCACCGGAAAGCGTTTCCAGAGCGTTTCAAGCAGCGGTCGCCGCCATCGGAATCCTTCTGGTGTGGGCGATGATCAACTGGCGAAGTCGTCACTACTGCCGGATGACGCCCGTGGACGATACGAGTACGCCTGAAAGGTCAGCTTGAGAAACACGTGCTGAACATTTGCGACGCATCCCGTGCTTGACGGTATCGTCGCCGTGTTGTCACCCGGAATCTGTGGATTTGAGTGCCGCGAGCTGACATGTCACAGACCACGCCGAGCATTCAGCCCCGGCGACAACGTCGTATTCGACGAAGAGTCGTGGATGACCGATTCCGTCACAACGGGACTGGTTTCCGGTGTTTCGTCAGCCTGCGACCGGGAGTCATCCGCTCGTCCGTTGATCGCCGTCGCGGCCTTCAAAGCAGCCTGTGCCGGCCCAAAGTCCGGGACGATCTTGAGTACCTGCTGGAAATGTGGGATTGCCCGGCCGGTCTGGTTCTGCTTCACGAGCACCGCCCCCAAATGGTAGTGGGCCATCCAGTGACCGGCCCGCAGGCTGATGAGCTCGCGAAAGCAGTCTGCAGCTTCGTCAAGGCGCCCCTGCTTCTCCCGCAGTTGTCCCAGGCCCAGAAGGGCTCTGCGCTGCCGGCGATCCACCCGCAGTGATGCGAGAAAGTGTTTCTCGGCCTCGTCGAACTTTTCCTGATCGACCAGCAGTTGCGCCAAGTTGTTGTGTGCCGTTGATGAATTGGGTCTGCCTCGCAGGGCCGCCTTCAATTGAACCTCGGCTTCCTCAGGCCGCCCCTGCCGCAGTCGAATCACTCCCAGATGGGAATGCGCCAGCCAGTTCTCACCCGTCACCTCCAGCGCGTGCGTCATCAGGGACTCGCTGTCGCGCCAATGCGCCACCTGCGCTCTGGTGATGACCGTGCAAGTGATGATCACCGCCACCGCCATCGTCGCGGCAATCCTCTTTGGAATCCGGCAAGTCCCGATCACGTGGGCACACTCCCAGACCAGCATGATGAACAAGCCGATGTGGGGAACGTACGTGTACCGGTCGGCGTAGGCTTGCAGACCAACCTGCAACAAACCGATTGTGGGGACCATCGATCCGAGGAACCACAACCAGCCGACAATCAGGTGCGGCCGTTGCTTGCGGGCTCGTACAACGTAGGCCGTGATCGCCACGAGCAACAGCAGCGCCGCAGTCGTCCCCTGCCAGCTCAGCGACTGTCGCGGATGCGGGTAAAAGACGGCCAGATTTGTTGGCCAGAACGTCTTGCCGAGATACCAGCCGTAGGCTTGGATGGAGTTGGCGAACCGAATTGTCAGCGGCAGCGTTGCCAGTGACTCAACCGCCCCGCCTGTCCGTTGGACCACGATCGTGATGACGCTCGACGCAATGGCCAGGGTCAAGAGCGGCAGTTTTTCCAAGACCGCCCGCGTGATCGAACACTGTCGATACCGGGAATCGGGCGCGTCACGATTCGGCCCGTCGGTGGTCTCCTCACAAGGTCGCATCCGCAGACGGCCCAGCGGCCAAGCATCCAGCAGCAACAACAAACACGGGAGACTCACCAGCATCGGTTTGCAGAGCAGTCCCGTCCCCATGCTCAACACGACCAGGCCGTAGCGCAGCGGCCCGCCGTGAGCGGCATATATCTCGTACCAGAACACCGTCAGCAGCAGGAAAAACGTGCTGAGCACGTCCTTGCGTTCGGAGACCCAGGCCACCGATTCGACGTGCAGCGGGTGGAGGGCAAACAACGCGGCCACGGTGGCGCTGCGCCAGGTGCTCCCGGTCATTTGCCGGAGCACGACGAACAACAACAGGACATTGCCAATATGCCACGCCAGATTCACCGCGTGAAATCCAACCGCATTCGATCCGAACAGCGTGGAATCCAGTTCCAAAGACATCCACGTCACCGGATGCCAGTTGGAGCAATCGATGGTGGTCCACGCATACCTGATCCCGGCGGGTGTCAGGCCGCCGCGCACGGACTGATTGTCAACAACGTACTTCTCATCGTCGTAACTGACAAAGTCGCTCGATAAAACTCCCGCATAAGCAAAGAACACCGCCGCGACAACGCACGCAACGACAAGGGGCGTGGAAATGCCTCTACTGGCCATTCAGCCACACTCCCAAAAAACTTACGGGTTGCGATGCCATACCAAAATCGGTCCAAGCAAACACCAAACGAGCATCAGATCCGGCCCCGACCTCACACAATCTTCAATTGCGACGCGGTTGAGTTTCCAAGAGATTCGGTGCGTCACATTTGGAGTATTCCGTTCAGCCCGCTTGTTCAGCCGAAACGGCGATGGCGGGGTCATCTCTCAAAAGGTTCACTTGAATTGGACGGCCCGGTTGAAGATGCGACATTTGAGCGCGACGGCGTTATGCGACCCGCAATGTCGATTCGACTAATTCGCGACCGGGTGCGGCGAATCCCCACACTGCCGGGCCGCGCCGAGCTCGCGGACCGCGACCACCGAATGGCTCGATCGCAATCGAACTCAGGAGCTGGCTCGAAACAACTTCCCGGATTGACACTGATGATTCTGTGAGCGGCAAGGCGCTAGCCCGGATTATTCATGGCCCTCAAAGAGCCGCGACCGTGAGGGAGC